>JAPLKB010000030.1 GCA_026388275.1 Pseudomonadota bacterium | reverse complement strand
TTCAACGATTATATCCATGTGACCCCTCCTTATTGGAATGACTACATGGATATTCTTACTATAAAAAGGAGGCATCTGGCGACATTTTCATTCCTTTTTGTGCCGACAAGTCGGCATGTGTGTTTGATTTAGAATTGGAATGAGGTATCATACACCTTTTTCTATCAACTCAACAAGCAGTACGTCTCCCAGAATAAAAAATGCGATACGTGAAACACCTTTACACTCCCTTTTGAGGTTTTTATCGTAGGCTGCACAGTCCTCCGGAGGGTTGACCATTTTAAAACCTTTTTCAACCAGATCTTTTGATATCTTCCCGATGTCATCCACTTCAAAACAGAGATGGTGTAGACCTCCTCCACTTTTTTTGAGAAAATTGGTTACAGGCGATATTTCATGCGTTGGCTCAAGCACTTCTATGTAAACATCATCCTCTTTACCTACATTTATGAATGATGCCGACGTCCTCTGACTTGGGTGCTCTACTGGGTCCGTTGCTTCTGTAAGCCCTAATGCACGGAAAAGCTCTACATAAATGGCTATATCGTCGACAACAAATCCGATATGGTCGAGTTTAATCACAGTTAATCTCTTTATTGTCAGTCTTTAAGTCTTTTTTTCAATTCTTTGACCAGTGCAATATTCTCGAGGTGCCCTGTCTGTCTTGCCGTAACCTTGCCTATAATAGGCCGGTTTAGAAGATACAGATCTCCAATCAGGTCAAGAATTTTGTGCCTTACAAACTCATCTTCAAACCTGAGTTTTGTATTAATAACACCTTGATCGTTCAGTATGATAAAATTACTTATCCTCCCGCCCGAACCAAGACCCATATTTTGAAGTTTTTCAAAATCCTTAAGAAAACCAAAGGTCCGTGCAGGCGCTATCTCGCTGAAAAAAGATTCTTTGTTGCAAATAAAATGATATCTCTGGGTACCTATGGGCTTCGGGTGTTCAAGGGTGTAGTCAATCTCAAATATGTCCGAAGGTTCAATGGACAGGAACTTCCCGTCAGGCAGCATTGAAAGACTGATAGTCTCCTGTATTCGCAGTGGTTCAACGCCCTCTTCCTGTTCGATAACTCCTGCTTCTTTGATTTTTTCACATATCTCGATAGAAGAACCGTCAAAAATAGGTATCTCCTCACTTACCTTTACGAGGAGGTTGGTAATGCCGTACATATGCAATGTTGCAAGGAGATGTTCAATGGTTCTCACAATGCAATTTTTGCCTTTGACAGACGATGCATAACCTACAGAAAATACATAATCAATATAAGCAGGTATGCGCTCTCCATCCGGTATATGCTCGAACATAATACCTGTGTCTACCGGCATAGGCATAAGTATCATGCCTGTTTTTACGCCTGAATGAAGTCCTACGCCATAAGCAACAATGCTCTTGCCTATGGTCTTCTGTTTATATATATCAACTCCTTTTGCAACCCCGATCTTGAAATCTGCCGCTTTGTCCATAGTACCGGCCTCACCTGCAAGCCCCCGCGAGATTACTTCAAGCACCTTATCTATGGACAGAGGTTTTTCAAGAAAATCATAAGCACCTATTTTCACAGCCTCTACGGCTGTAGAGATCGTTCCGTGTCCTGAAATGACAATTACAATGGCATCCTGATCCTTTTTTTTGATCTTTTTCAGCACCTGCAAACCATCCATCTCCGGCATCCACACATCAAGAATAACTACCCCGGGTTTTTCCTGATCGAATATAGTAAGACCCTCATTGACATCTGCTGTCTTAAAGACCTGGAAGCCCTCATCTTCAAGAATGGATGAAAGACTATCCAGAATAGCCTTTTCGTCATCGATAATAAGCACTTTTTTCATGGATGATATTGTACTTGAAACAACATTAATTTACAACCGATAACCGTTTGCAACTTATTAAAAACTGTAAGAATTAACCCGCAGGATTAGCCTGAAGGTATACTGATCAATTTGTGCTGATTAACTTTTATAAAACTTACGGATTGTCTTTTACGTTCACTTAAATCATTTTTTCACTTTAAATCCAACCTTCTCTATAGCGGCTTCAATTTCTTCCTTTTTTACCTGGGAATCATCATACTTAACAACAGCGTTTCCCACAGCCACGTCCGACTGTTCAACCCCTTTAAGCGCTCCTATTGCCTTTTTAACACTCATCACACAATGCTGGCAGCTCATACCATCAATATTAATAGTTGTTTCCGACATAGTAAATCCTCCTTTTTTATCAAAGACGTATAACTATTATAGGCATCAATCGGCCATATTACAAGCAAGGGTAGCATTGTTAATAATTTTCATTCTTGACTGATCGTCATATTCCGGTTTGGTCTTTGACAATAAATTCCACGCAGCTTACTGCAAGAGCTATGGCCGCAGCAAGGTTTTGCAAAAAATGGATCACAGGCTTGTCATGAAAGAGCTTTTTTTCTTGTGGTATATTATTTAAGTCCTTAGAATTGCACGGCAATACAAGCTCGTAAAAAATAATCTGGAAATATTTATTATTTTATTATAATATATATATAAGTTACAATTTAGTATAATATTATTAACAAAATGATTTGAGGGAGGTATCAATGCCTTACGATCCAACAAAAATGGCAGACTGGCAAATTTCTGAAGCAGCAACGGAAAAGATGAAATCCATCTGGCAGCTCAAAGACGAATTATCCCTTGAACAGAATGAAGTACTCCCCTACGGTAAAATAGGAAGGCTTGATTTTGCAAAAATCATAAATAGACTCAAGGACAGGCCTAACGGTAAATATATTGAGGTAACTGCTGTTACCCCGACCCCCCTCGGGGAAGGAAAAACAACAACCTCTCTTGGATTGATTGAGGGTCTGGGAAAAAGAGGGAAAAGCGTGGGAGGGGCCATCCGGCAGTCTTCAGGCGGACCCACAATGAACGTAAAAGGAAGCGCGGCAGGCGGCGGAAATGCCCAGGCGATCCCGTTGACGGAATTGTCTCTCGGATTAACCGGAGACATTAATAATATTATCAATGCCCATAACCTTGCCATGGTCGCCCTTACGTCACGGATGCAGCATGAAAGAAACTATAACGATGAGGAACTTGCAAGGAGGAATCTGCGGCGCCTCAATATAGATCCGAGCAACGTGCAGATGGGGTGGGTAATAGATTTTTGTGCTCAGAGCTTAAGGAATATTGTTATAGGTCTTGGCGGAAGAATGAACGGCTTTACAATGCAATCCCGTTTTGATATTGCGGTAAGTTCGGAAGTAATGGCAATCCTTTCGATTGCAAAGGACCTTAAAGATTTACGGGAAATGATCGGCAGAATTACAGTGGCATACGACGTAAAAGGGAACCCTGTAACCACTGAGGATCTGGAGGTTGCAGGCGCCATGTGCGCCTTCATGAGGGAAAGTATTAACCCTACACTTATCCAGACGATAGAGGGGCAGCCGGTACTGGTACATGCGGGACCGTTTGCAAATATTGCAATCGGGCAATCCTCTATTACCATGTAACTGAGAGTGGTTTTGCCGCTGAAATCGGGTTTGAAAAATTCTGGAATGTCAAGTGCAGGATCAGCGGGTTGGAGCCGAATGTTTCGGTCATTACAACCACAATAAGAGCGTTAAAGATGCACGGCGGCGGTCCAAGGGTGGCTCCGGGGCTTCGTCTGGCCGATGAATACAGGATGGAGAACCTTGAATTACTGGAAAAGGGCATCCCGAACCTGCTTCACCATATCAACATAGTGAAATTGTCCGGTATAAAGCCTGTTGTGTGCATCAACAGCTATAACAGCGACACAAAAGAAGAAGTTGCACTTGTAAAGCGCTATGCCGAGGCTGAAGGCGCCCGTGTAGCGGTGTCCGAGCACTGGTTAAAGGGCGGCGACGGGGCACTGGAACTTGCAGACGCGGTTATCGAGGCCTGTGAGGAAAAAACGGATTTTCAGTTTCTTTATCCTCTTGATATGTCTTTAAAGGAAAGAGTAGATTTAATCGCAAAGAAAATCTACGGCGCAGGCACGGTTTTATGGATACCGGATGCAGAGGCAAAACTGGCAAAACTGGAAGCTGATCCGGAAAAGAAAGATTATTTTACTATGATGGTAAAAACACATCTCAGTCTATCCCATGACCCGGAGTTGAAAGGAGTCCCGAAGGGCTGGAGACTGCCGGTGAGAGACATCCTTGTATTTACAGGGGCAAGGTTTCTCTGTCCGGTAACAGGGGCAATAAGCCTGATGCCCGGCACAGGTTCAGACCCTTCATTCAGGAGAATTGATGTAGACACCGAGACAGGACAGGTAACGGGGTTATTTTAATTTTAAGCGTGTAGATTGCCCGAAGTTTACTGCGAAGGAGTGTTACCTCTTCTGGTTTTTAACGCCTTGTTGTTTGTTTGCAGCAGGGCGTTTATTTTTGTATTATAGTAATGGAACATTTTTGAAGGATAATATGTCTAATAAAGCGGAAGTTGATATAAAAGACAGGATGGATGAGGATCTTGAATTTGTATTATTATGCAGGGACGGGGATGTTGACGCCTTTGAGGTGCTGGTTGAGAGGCATCAGAAAAAGATGTTAAACATTGCCTACAGAATGACAGATGATTATGAGGATGCCTGCGATGTTGTACAGGAGGCATTTTTGTCAGCATTCAAGTCAATAAAGAGATTTAGAGGAGAAGCACGATTTTCTACCTGGCTTACCGGAATTCTGATAAATCATGCAAAAAATCGCCTGAAACAAGTGAAAAACCGCTCCCATCATGAAGGGATATCCATCAATGATACTTTCGAAACCGACAGCGGCAGTTATAATATAGAGCCACAATCCTCTGAAATACCCGTAGTTGAACAACTTATGCAGAAGGAGGTTCAGGTGCAAGTGCAGAAATGTATCAGCCTGCTTGATGAAACATCCAGAGAAGTTGTAATTTTGAGGGATATGCAGGGTTTTTCTTATGAAGAAATAAGTAATATCCTTAAATTGCCTGATGGTACAATTAAATCACGGCTTTTCAGGGCAAGGGATGCTCTCAGAAACTGCCTGAAAAAGGTGCTTGGTGATCTATGAATAGATGTGCGGACATAGAAAAAAGACTTTCAGCTTATCTGGACGGAGATGTCGCTCCTCAGGAACAAGAACTCATTGAGGAACATCTTGCAATGTGTAAACAGTGCAGTAAAGCACTTGAAAATATTAAAAAGACAACAGAACTCGTTCGAAACCTTGAAGAAATAGAACCTCCGCCCTGGCTTAAGCATAAGATTATGGCACATGTCAGGGAAGAGGCTGAAAAGAGAACCGGGATATTCCGGAAGCTTTTCTTCCCCCTCCATATCAAGATTCCAATGGAGGTATTTGCCACTTGTCTGGTAGTAGTAATGGCAATCTATGTTTTTAAGGCAACAGGACCGGAAATACGGTCCCTTCAGGCACCATCCGGACAGACACAGGCACCATCCGGACAGACACAGACGCCATCCGAACAGACACAGACCACTGATTATCCGGATAAACAAAACAGGAAGACTGTAATATTATCTACCCCGGTTTCCAAAGAGAAAGCAGCCCTTAGAGAACATTACGAAAAAAATAAGGTTGTATCTTCCCAGCCAATGAAAGAAACCGCGGATATTATAATCCCCAGGGAAGTCCAGCCTGCGCCGAAGCTGCCAGTACCTGGATTGTCTGCTCCGCTCCAGTCTGTCCCTGCCGGATCTGTCAAAGAACGGGAAACAGGATTGAAAAGCAAAGCCCTTCAGTCTGCCCCATTATCAGCCGGGGTCCCTGAGCCTGCACATAAGAAAAAAGGGGATATTGCTGCTACTGATTCAGGGGGAAAATACCAGCTCGGACGTAACCCAGCCTCCAATGAAATGCAATTAAAAGCATCTGCTGTAGGAAAACAGCAAACCATTATTATGACAGTTAAAGCTGATAAAGTTATTTCTGTTGGCAGTGAAATCAAAGATATGCTTAAAAGTTTTGGCGCAGCAGATATCAAGCAGATATCACAAGAAAACATTGAAATCCTAACAGCAGTTTTTCCAGCTCAAAAGCTGAAAGAACTTTATGAGAAACTTAAAACTATCGGGGAAGTGAAAGAAAATGTTTTGATATATAATATCCCTGAACAAGAGGTTACAGTCAGGATAGAGATTGTCAATATTTCCAAAAAACCTTGACAGGGTTTCATATAAATAAACTCATATTTTCCATTAAGATAAGCACCGATGTCGGGCTGTCCTTGACAAAAACACTCATTACACTCCGGCGGCCGGCAAAGAATCACCAGTTCGCGCTGTTCAACAAGATAGTTCTTGTTCATCCAGTTAATGCGTAGCTTCCTGTATGTCACGCTGTGCGGTTTTTGCTTGAAGCACTGCTTTCTTTCCGAAAGTCATGCTTCGCGGTTTCTGCCTGAGGCACAAACAACTTCCTGAACTAAATAAAATGGATTTATGAACAGAGTGCAAGATTGCAATTGGTAATTATTCCTTACTTGAATGATAAATAAAAAAGGCAGAGTCATTTCTGACCCTGCCTCAAATGATCGAACGACGGGTTACTTTTTAAATCTTCTTCTGGCAGCTATAAGTCCGGCAAGTCCGGGAGCAAGGAGAAGAAGTGAAGGGGGAACGGGAACAGGATGGTGCATGTCTCGCATTGTGTCATAAGTGATGTTTAAGTTATCAAAAGCAACTTTTACGTCTTGACCGGAAAAAACAGGGGAAATGATTTCTCCTTCTGAACCAATTAAAGTCGTATGGCTCCATGCAGCGAGACCTATGCCTACCCATTCTCCCAAGGCTCCCGTCGCAGAATAATCATGGGAATCAATCAAATTCCAGGTGCCGTAAGATATACTATAGTATCCTGTCATGACCGAACCCTCTCTTTGAAGCCTTAATCCACCTATCGTCGCTCCTTGCGGGATAAAGGTTACATCCATGGAGCCTACTTCCTGAAAATTGGTAACGAAATTTTCCTTTGGGTTTGGCGGCTCACCTGCCCCGACACTCTGCCGGACAACCTGGCCATTACCAGGAAAGTCCTTACTGCCGTACTGTATACCAGCTCTAACTCCGTTGGCGGCAGGCCAGTCAAGTAACTGGAATTTGATCCTGATGTCGAAATCACCCTTCAATTCGAACTTGCTTCTCAGGCCCGCACTAAAATCGGGCCCGCTCGAACTCCCTCCTATCGTTATTTCCACCTGGTCATTGATTTGGGCAACTGTTTGATTTGAGTCAAAGTTCTTTTGTTTCCACGATAGTGCGGTAGTGGCTGTGTTACTAAAATCATCGATAAGCAAGGCGGCAAAAGAGTTAGATGCAAAAAAAATCATTGTGCATATTGATGTAAATGCTAAAAAAATCATTACGCTACGGTGTTTCATGATGGTACCCCCTTAATTTAATATAATTTGTGTTGTTGCCTAAAATAAATAATGCAAAATAGATTATGTTGCACCGGTCAGCCAAAGTCTCTTAATGAAATAACCTTTGATTTTCCATTCTGCACTTGTACGTGGCCTACCTTTTTATTTTAATAACTTTGTATAACATTTTTTTCTTTTTGTCTGTAGGATATTTATGACAAAGTCTGTAGGATATTATGCAAATTGTCGTGTCCTGATGATTACATAAGTGTAGTCACAATTCACCTGTGATGAACAGCCAACCTTGCCAAGTGCACAAGCAGACAGGGAAAGTATAACCCGGATGGTTCAATGAGCATTATAGTATGCTGTTTTTTATTGGGAAAAACAGGGGCCAGGTCTTGTTTCTTGCATTAGATTCGTCTGCGTTATTTCCGCTGTAAAAGTCAAGGCTCTGCGCTATTTGGTCCTCCCTGCGTGGTTTTCGCCAGAAGCACTACTTTTTTTCCGAAATGCACACTGCGTGGATTTTTCCTGAGGTACAAGCCCCTTCCCTGAACAAACATAAACATCTTTGTACGCACGATAACAGATTACAAATGGCAACATTTGAGAGATGAGGAACAAAAAAGGCAGTGTCAAATTGACCCTGCCTTCGAAGATTCTTTGATAAATATAAGGTCTATTCCAGATATTTCCTCTTGAGTCCTATGAAACTAAGGAGGCCAGAGCCAAGAAGCCATACCGCAGGAGGAAGGGGAACCGGTGTTTCCGTGACTTGAAAGCTGATTTCACCGTCAGAATATCCATAAAATTCCAAATTTAATGAATAGGTATGATTTGGGATTAGTGTACCAGTATTACTATCAAAAAACGAATTATTTAAGGTTGCAAGACAATTAGAGCACCCACTATCACTTAGACTGAATGTTGCGGGGTTCAGAGGGGTAAATTCCAGATAAAGAGAAGAAGAACCACCTATTGGAAACATATAATTTGGATCGGAACTCCATGAAGAAGTGGAGCCAAAGCCTGTCACATTAAGAAGTTTTCCACTGTTCTCCAAGGAAATAGTGCTGGTTTGGGATGCATTGGCGCCCATGAAAACCGTATAATCTCCTATATATGTTCCACCTTCGTCAAACATTGGAACCGGATAGCTTTGCATGTCGCTAACAGTTTGATCAAAAAGACCGATGCTATTGCTGTTTGAATAGCCTACACCTGCCACAACCGATCGATATGCAGAGTTAATTGTTATTGCGTGTCCTACGCTGACTGTCGCACAGAGGGCAACCAAAACAAATAGAATAAATCTGGATTTACAGAAAATAATTTTCATCCTTTTCCTCCATATGACATAAATATTATAACTGTTTAACAAAATATAACTAATCATAATTTATTTGTATGTAGGATATTTACTACAACTTGTGTAGGTCAAATACAACAATTATTGTAATATTATAGAAGGATGCGTTGCACACTTTAGATTTTTACTTCTGACGATTCTCAGAACCCATGAGCATACCTGCTTTTTAAGCGTAATTCACGATATAGGTCAAAAGCACATATACTTGCTTCGTAGGTGTTATAAAAAACCATACCTATAATAATACAACAGACACATTTCTATTAATAATCCTTTCCTTTCAATGAACAGATTTTCGCAGGATCTCGGAAAAAGAAGTTGCACTTGTAGCAAAAAACTGAATAATAGACCCAGGAAGTGTCTCAACTACCAGACACCTCATTAAGTCTATCGGCAGGCTCTAGGTGGTGCACTTTGAAGTTGAATTCACCAAAAAGTCAGGACTTCCAAGGTTAGCGGCAAAGAGATATCCCTGTGAAACAGGAAGTTTTCCACCGGTAGGTTTAATCACGACAGCGGAGAGACAATTACGTCCTGAATTTTAGAAACCAGTTTTAATAGGGATATCGTGCGGAACAAGGTAGGATAAGACTTTCCGGAGATTTCGGAGATTACATTCACAGTGAATGTAATCTCGCTCGATAGCTTTTCAGGTCTAAGTTGGATATCTACCAGTATACTCATCACCCCATCCAAACTGTACTTTTTATCGAAATGTTTTGCCTGAAAAAAGGCAAGTATGCCTTTGGCCTGATCTATGGGATTTAAGTCTTTTCGTTGGAGATTTTCTGTGGCGAATTCAACTTCAATGTCCACAACATAGAGCCTGACCGAACTTAAATTCACCTTTCAGTAGACTTCTTCATGAGTTCCAATATCGATGGGTATAATTTTATTATCCTCAACAATAAAGAAGATTGAGATTCTGTATGATATGTTGATAGATACCGAATGCAGGTCAGATAATCTTCCCTGAAGTTTGTGCAGCCTCAACGATGGATGCAAAGGATTGATTTCCAGCAATTTAAGTGTTTTTTCATACTGACTGAGAAGTTCCGGATGTTTCTTGAGAAATTTCTTCGCACTTTTGTTATAACTATCTGTGTATAGGATTTCAGCCACGAGTCATTCTCTTGATATGTTTCTCAACAGTTTCTTTTTTAAACTTGCCTTTTGCAAGATCATCCTTCGCTTCACGCAGAGCCGCCTCCAACTCGCATTCTCTTAAATGGTTATATTGTTCGATGGGTAAAACCACAAAGCGATTCTTGCCTCTCACAGATATAATTGCTTCCTCGCCGGAGCCTGTAGCTTTGTCTAATGCTATAACACCCTTTGTCTTAAGCTCATTGGCAGTAATAACTGTTCCCATTGCAACCTCCTGTAACTATTAAATAATAATTAGACTTTAATATCATATTCGCACTATTAATGATACTCTTAACAGTGCTTATTGTAAAGATATATAATTTAGGGAAAGACTGGGGGCCAGGTCTTGTTTTTTGCACCCGTGATGCTGTTTATAAAACCAACGTCTCTTCCCATAATTCACGATCCAAGTAAAAAGACTATATACTTGTTTTGTAGGAACCAGTTTTAAAAGTGATATCGTGCGAAGCAGCGTTCTTGTTGACTTTATAGAGATTTAAGAAATCGTTAACACAGTGTTAACGATTTATTTTACCAGGTTTTCGGGCTTCATCCATATCTTACCAACACGCTTATCACACGACACATAATCTTCTCCAAATTATGAATTATCGCTTTTATTATTATAGACTCGGAAAATGATTTGGTAAGGTAAGTAAATGACTTAAAACATTTAAGCCAGTTCTTGAATTATAAGTTTTTTTTCAGTGAAATCCCGGTCATTTTTTGCTCATTTGTTCAAATGCGGTTAAAGTGGGTTTCATATCTATTACTTTGCAATAATCCGATGCAGCCCGCCCATATTCGCCTTTATCGGACAAGGCTATGCCGCGATTCCAATATGCGTTGGCATCGTTCGGGTCTAATTCGATAGCCTTGCTGTAATCTTTTATTGCCGAGTCAAGTTCGCCGAGTTGATGATAGGCTATCCCGCGATTGTAATATACATCCGCACTCCACGGGGTTAATTCTATTACATGGTTGTAATCGGAAATGGCCTCATCATATTGAGCAATGTGTTGGTAAGTCAGGCCCCTATTAAAAAATATGCTTGCATCTTTTGGAGTTAATTTAAGACTTTCGGAGTATACCCCGATAGCCTCTTGATAGCGTTTTGTATTGTATAAACCCAGACCTTCTTTGAAAAGAGTTGCAGCTTTTACAGTAAGTGCTTTTACCGGATTTTGGACATACTTCTTTCCATTCCTGCCTGGAGACTTTGTATTTGATTCAATTTCTTGAAAGTTATTTTCTGATTTTGCGGTAAGCTCTTTTCTCTCCGGTTTTAATTCCCTTATTCGATCCATTAAAGGTAATGTATCATTCTGCCCTGTTCTTAAGGGAGTATTGTTATCAGCAAAAAGATAATTTGATATACCTATAAAAAACACAACCAAAACACATATAATCTTCTTCATCTTCTTCCTCAATATTGCAGATATAAAGTCTACAACTTTGCTCCATACATGGTTATAGAAGTTATCGCATATGTTTTAATTGACTTAAGCATTGGCAGATTTGTGATATTAAGAACAGCTAATCAAAAGCCTGTCGTATTTCAAGGATAAAAACCTGATAAAATCTACCGGCAGATCAATATCTGTCTTTTTTTTGATTGTCAATTAGAATATTGTCTAATCAGATGGCGACTTTCACAAGGATTGGACTCAGTACGCGCATCAGATCCTTCGGGTCGATGCCTACAAGATAACCGCGTTTGCCTCCATTGATATAGATTTTCGGAAGATCCATAATAGTCTCCTCAATATATACAGGCATTAGTTTCCTGACCCCGAAGGGCGAGGTACCGCCCACCATATAGCCGGAATGCTTCTGCGCAGTATCGGGTGTGCAGGGTATTATCCGTTTCACGCCGATGATTCTTGCCAGCTCTTTTGTCGAAACCTCCCTGTCTCCATGCATAAGCACGATAAGGGGTTTTTTGAGTTCATCCTCCATAATAAGCGTTTTCACTAAAGATTGCTCATTGAGGCCAAGCTGCTTTGAGCTTTCCGCAGTCCCTCCCCGATCAACATATTTGTATGTATGTTCCGTGAAAGCAACCCCGTTATCCCTGAGTACTCTTATTGCGGTAGTTACAGGGTTTTTATCTTTATTCATCAGGTAGTTCTTCCTTTAATAAACTGACGCGGCCGGTCATTGATATTCAGCGCCATTATGCTCCTTCCTGTGAATCCATAGTTGGGGAATTATGAAACTTCAGAAATAAAATTAATGTATTTTTTGAAGTATTACAATAATTGATTAACTTTGCCTGCATAAACCTTTGAAGATATCCTAATCCCATATTTTCTATCAGGATTAGCAACAATGTTGGGCTGTCCTACTCAAACACTCTCATTACGCTCCAGCGGCTTCATTCGCTCGCGTTCGGCTTCGAAACTTCTGCTTATGCAGAAGGCCGAGCTTCCTCGCCTCTCGACGGTTTTTTTTAGTACAGCTCAACACTGTTGCCAATGACATATCCAGACTAATTTATTTTGGAACTTTTTTAGCCCTTGCTTTGTCTCATGAAACAGAATGCAAAAAACAAACGAGATATTGTCAAAAGTTGAATTGAAAATTGTTTCACAGAATGAATATATACATGCCTCTAAAAGACAAAATTAGGGGGAGGTAGAAAATAGAAATGAAAATGAAGAAACTCACCCCCTTCTTTATTCCGGATTCACATAAGCGTATATGTGAATCCGGATTGAGTGGGCAGCGGCATGGCAGCAATGTTTCAGATGTGGATGAGATGCAAGCCTTGCAGGCCGTAGGCGTACTGAACGTACGTCGGAGGATCGCAAGGCGCAGCAGATCGCCGCAGATGGACATTGCAATCATGCCGCTGACCGACCAAGAGAAAAAGACGTACAACAAATACTGCTCATGAAACAGAATGCAAAAACAAACGACACAAGGAGGTTACATATGAAAGTTATTACACGGTTCTTGATACTATTTACTGCGGTATTTCCTCTTATATTCGGAAATGCCTTTGCGAAGGCACCGGTATCCCATCCGTCAGAGGGCGACGACAAGACCCTGTCCCCCTATTTCTTTGTGAAAAGTGATGATCCGGCCGTAGACCAGCTGCCCCTGAAGTCCACATCTGCTATGGTCAACATCTCCGGCGTTATCTCTGATGTACAGGTTACACAGGTCTACAAAAACGAAGGCAAAAAACCTCTTGAAGCTATCTATATATTCCCTGCCTCCACCCGGGCAGCCGTGTATGGAATGAAGATGACAATCGGAAAGAGGGTCATAGAAGCAAAGATAAAAAAGCGGGAGGAAGCCCGCCAGGACTATGAAAAAGCAAAACAAGAAGGGCGGAGTGCTTCCCTTCTGGAGCAGCAAAGGCCGAACGTTTTTCAGATGAACGTAGCAAACATCATGCCCGGTGATGAAATAAAAGTAGAACTCAAATATACCGAGCTGCTTGTGCCTGAAAACCGGGTATACCAGTTTGTCTATCCCACAGTCGCAGGCCCTCGTTATTCGAATAAAAATGCTGAAACAGCCTCTCCATCCGAGAAATGGCTGCAAAACCCTTACCTTCACGAGGGAGAAGCGCCTCCATACACCTTCGACATTACAGTTAATATTGCGACAGGCATGGCCATTAAAGAGCTTGTCTCTCCCTCACACAAGGTAATTGCAGATTATAGCGGTCCGGCTGCTGCCAGGGTCATACTCGATAAATCTGAAAAGTCAGGCGGCAACCGTGATTATATCCTCAGCTACAGACTTGACGGCGACAAGATTCAATCCGGACTCCTTTTGTTTAAAGGAGAAAAGGAAAACTTTTTTCTGCTTATGATGCAGCCTCCAAAGCACATAACAAACACAGAAATTCCAGGCCGCGAATATATCTTTATTGTCGATGTATCGGGCTCGATGCATGGTTTCCCTCTGGAAATCTCAAAGAAACTTTTACAGAACCTTATCGAAAATCTTCGTGCTACAGACAAATTTAACGTCCTTCTATTTTCCGGCGGTTCAACGCTTATGTCCGAAGAGTCGCTGCTCGCCACCTCTGAAAATATCAGGAAAGCGATTAATGTCATCGATCGGCAGCAAGGCGGTGGCGGCACAGAGCTTTTACCGGCTTTAAAGCGCGCCCTTTCCCTTAAAAAAACTGAAAATTATGCCCGTACCATTATCATTGCAACAGACGGTTATGTAGCTGTAGAGGAAGAGGCCTTTGACCTTATCAGAAACAACCTTAATGATGCAAATATGTTTGCCTTCGGCATAGGCACAAGTGTAAACCGCCATATAATTGAAGGTATGGCGCATGTCGGCATGGGGGAATCTTTCGTTATTACAAAACCAGGCGAAGCTCCTGAAAGGGCTGAACATTTCCGTGCAATGATCCAGTCGCCGATACTCACAAAAGTAAAGGTGAAATTCAACGGTTTTGCTGCCTATGATGTTGAACCCCCCAGCATTCCTGATGTGCTTGCAGAACGTCCTGTCATTGTTTTCGGTAAGTGGCGCGGGACACCCCAGGGCACAATTACTTTGAGCGGCATTCCCGGAAGCGGTAAATACACGGATAAAATTGATGTTGGCAACGTAAAACCGGCTAAGACAAACGCTGCTCTACAGTACCTCTGGGCGCGCTATCGTATATCCTTACTCTCTGATTACAATATGCTCCGTGCCGATGATAAACGTATCAAAGAGGTAACAGACCTTGGATTAACGTATAACCTCCTCACCGCTTACACGTCCTTTGTTGCCGTTGACACGGAAATACGCAATCAGGACGGCAAACCAACTACTGTTAAGCAGCCCCTTCCGCTCCCTCAAGGAGTTTCGAACTATGCAGTTGGCGGTACAATGGCCGGCATGGCTATGCGTGCGCCTATGCTCGCAGCGCAGGCACCTATGAAAGGGGAAGCGCTCTATGATACGGTAAAGAGCAAAAAACAGGATGCAGAAGAACCTAAGATCAGTGTAAAAGATGTTGCCGTGTCCGGAGAAATTTCAAAAGAGGCAATCCTTGCCGTGGTACAAACACATCTTAATGATTTCGAAAAGTGCTGCACGGAAAATGGCCTCAAAGGGAAATTTGTTATGACCCTGACTATCAATATGGATGGAACAATAAAAGATGTTAAGATCATCTCAGGTGCTTCGAAAAATAAAAACGGCGATCAGTGTATTATCGAAGCAATAAAAAAGTGGAAGCTCCCGGTAACCACAGATGGCAATGAGGCAAAAGCAAAGATCACTATTATGTTTACTCCGTAACCGCTTAAAATAAAGCTTCAAATCCCCTCCGATCTCTTGATATGCAAGGAGATTGGAGGGGATAATCCCAATGCCAGATTATCTCTTAAGGGGACGTTCCGCTTAACTTAAATATAATAAAAATCGGGAAGTTTGCTTCGGGATGTAACAGTGTTTTTATCTCGTCTTTTATACCCCGTAGCTTGCAGCGGGGCAGTCCATTTCAGCTGATATTCACTGAGACAAGAAAGGACTTTCCATTCTTTTAACAACATCATCCAGAGAACCCACGAATGGACCGGC
Organism: Pseudomonadota bacterium; assembly: GCA_026388275.1. Classification (NCBI taxonomy): domain Bacteria; kingdom Pseudomonadati; phylum Pseudomonadota; species Pseudomonadota bacterium. Next base: position 66,923 of record JAPLKB010000030.1, on the reverse strand, counting down.
GGATTCCATCTTGATTGATGCGAGCGCTGCAGCGAACCGAAGCGAGTCTTCAACGGAATGATCCAGTCTGCGTGCCAAATAAGATCCCATAACGGTGTCGCCGCGGCCCATCCTGCCACGGGTGATCCTGTTAGTAAATTTCGCGAATGTGGTTTTTCCATTGCTCCGAGCCAGTACCCCTTCTGAAGAAGTTATTATAGTTTCGGAACTTCCCCAGTTTTCCAGTATGTCTGCCTGATCCTGCAAAACGTCGGTGCCAGTCAAGACTTGTGCCTCCATAGCGTCAAGCTTTACAAAATGTGCCATGCCCAGGATTTCTTTCTTCTCCGGAACATCTTTAAGGTGGACGGTCCCCGTCTTATCGTCCGCCTGGAGCACGAAGCCCTGCATGTCCACTGATAAAAGGAATCCGCGTGCCTTCAGTGTTCGCATCAAGTCCAGTTGAAACTCGCGGGAGCCTATATAGCAAAGGTGGATCAGGCATGGTTCAAAAGGAGGTATGTCGCTAACAGCAAAATGTTCTCCGGCCTTTATGAGAAGAGCCTGCCTTTCATCGACATTTGTAGTCGGGAAAACAATATGGTATTGAGCGATTTCCCCGGGCTGTACGAATAGATCAATGCCGGCAGTTTTCAGTGGTTCCAGGAGGTATTCTTCACCCTCGGAGATTTTTGTCACAGCGGCAATACTTTTTCCCAGACATGAGGCTGCTATTGAAGCAAAGAGTACCGGACTGCCCTCTTCGACAAAAGGAGATCCCTCAAAAGGAACAATTGTACCCGTACTCATGTGGCCGATAAATACAATATCATAGTGATTCATTTTTAACCTTTCCGATTGGAGCCGTCAGCAAGCTGACTGACACATTGACAATGTATACCACTTTTTCTGTCTGCAGTAAAGAAAATAGGCGGCAGTTGAGCCGGACTATTTTGCCGGAAGTGCCTTCCCAACTATCAAGAGTTATTACAAGCTATGGGAAATGCCTCTTATACCAATTCGATTTCATGCATAGAACGAGTCGACGACAACGAGCCGACGCAGGTATTAGCTCACACAGTGAGCGAGAAGGGGAGGCCGGGGTACCCACTACAGTGGGTCGAGATTTGCTGCAGGAGGGGGCGACGTGAGCCCAGGCAATAGCGGAGTGCGAGGAGGAGGCAACGAAGTTATATGATTGAAGGCGAATTGGTATTAATTTATACGCACTTTTTCCTGTCATTACCTTGCCCCCATCAGACGACTGTTTGCTCAGGGCAACCCGACACCGTTGCCGTTGATACATCCGGGTTAAGTTCTTGACCCGCAGCCTTTTTGTGGCTGCAAAGGCATGAAATAATTCCGTGGCATGATGCAATAGACTATATTAATCTATAAACATTAGTGGAAGGTGATCTGCGATCAGGTAGCCTTTTAAAGTGGGGATTATCCTGCCTCTACGTATTTTTATAAACCCTGAACGTGTTAATTGTGATAAAGCATTTGCTGTTGAAGCACTGTTGCTGATCTCGTCGAGAGAAACACCATTGTTAGTCCTGAATCCGAGATAGAGCCGCTCCAGCCTTAACTGGTCGGGAGAGAGGGTTTCCGATCCTTCAACCGGTCTTTCTCCCCTTGAAAGTGCTTGACAATAATCTTCGACAGACCTGCAGTTCCACCATCTAACATTGCCTTTAAAGGAATGAGCAGCAGGGCCGAGTCCAAGATATGGTACATGACGCCAATATTTCCGGTTGTGGTATGAGAAATGTTTTTTACCCTTCCCGAAATTGGAAATCTCATAATGAATAAAGCCGTTGAGCCTCAAAAAGTTTGATGTTAGTAAAAAAAATTCCCTTTCCTCTTCCTCTGTTATGGATTTCAGTTTGCCTTCTTTCTTCAATTTACCGTAAGGCGTTGTTTCCTCCAGAGTAAACTGATAGCATGAAAGGTGCATCGGCTCAAGTTCAACTGCCTTTTTCATAGTATCCAGCCAGTTTTCCTTAGTCTGACCCTCATAACCATACATGAGGTCTATACCAATATTGGTAAAACCGCAGGCCTTTGCAATTTTCACCGCTTCTTTGGCTTTATAAGCGGTGTGTCTTCTTTTCAGAAACCGGAGTTCTTTTTCATTAAAGGACTGGATGCCTATACTCAAGCGGTTGACACCGTTTGCATATAAAGCGCGGAGTTTTCCGGCTGTTACATCATCGGGGTTTGCCTCAATGGTGATTTCTGTATCCGGGAGAAAGGTAAAATTGTTTCGGAGTGCATCCAGAAGTTGTTTTATCTGAAGGCGGCTGAGCAATGTAGGGGTGCCGCCGCCAAGATAGAGCGAGTCAAAGACGGGAAATTGAGTATTATAGAAAGACATCTCTTTTTGAAGTGCATTAATCCATGAATCAACGAGAGATAAATCTGTTACAGAATAGAAATCACAATAGGGGCATTTTGTTTTACAAAAAGGGACATGTATGTAGAGGCCGGGGTATGGAATAAGGGGCTCCTTAATGTATTAATTGCTCGCGGTTCATAGTCAACAATTTATCGGAGAGTTTAGCTGATCGAGAACAGTACTAATTTATATCACCTCAATTAACACTTAAAAAAAGGAGGATAAATAAATGCAGGAGAATTCTACCATAACTATCCAAGCCAACAAAGAAAAATCGCTCTCTCCAAAAAGATGATGACTGTTTGAGGATTCAGTAAAAATATATTGCAATAAATATCCACAAAAAGCACCAACTTTTCCGTAATTAATCCATTCCAGTTGACCGAAATTTAGATATGAATTATGATAACAAATGATGGTATTATTTTTGTGCAGCCGGTTGTCCTGGATAATTAAGTAATAAGATTTTGGGGAGGTGTTATTATGGAGGGACGGAAGGTAGATAAATTATCCATGCCTGTACACGACTTCAAGATGCCTTTTACCGAATTGATACCTTTTGAAATCAGCTCTTTTGAACAAATGCCCGACGATGCAAAGGCAAACTTTCCTCACCGTCACAACTTTTATGAAATTCTCTATATTACTCAAGGCGAAGGCCAGCATATCATTGATTTTCAAACATACCCGATCCAACCCCATACGCTTTATTTTATTTCACCAAGGCAAATCCATTTTTGGCAAATCAGCACTTCCCTTCAGGGATGGCTCATCTTTTTCACTGATGAATTTCTTCTGCACACCCCATCGGATTCGAGCTTGCTTTCAGAGTTTGCTTCTTTTTACTCCGAACAATTCCCTTTCCTGAAGTTGGAAGAAGACCAGACACAGGCCATCCTGCCATTGATTAACAACCTTGTATCTGAATATCTGACACACAAAGCTGAATGTGCATCAATATTAAGGGCATACCTGCATATTTTATTAGTTAAGATACGGTTACTATATAATATTTGCAATCTGCAGGGAGACTCTAAAATCTCACCGGAGTTAGTAAGGAGATTTAAACGGTTAGTTACTGAACAGCGAGGTACCCAACGGTCCGTAAAGTCCCTGGCAGAACAACTGTACGTCACTGAAGGCCATCTTTGTGAAACAGTAAAAAGTGCCACTGGCAGCACCCCAGGTCAAATAATCCGCCAAACATTAATCTTAGAGGCAAAACGTTTACTTGCAAACACCGAATTGACCGTATACGAGATTGCTTATTCCCTGTCTTTTGAAGATCCCTTCTATTTTGGGCGCCTGTTTAAACGCGAGACAGGTATGAGTCCTTATCATTTTCGTCAAAGTATCCGAGAAAAGTACCGTATTTTCCAGAATTAGTCCCTTCAATCCAAACATTCTTACAAGTATAATTTATCATTAATGTTTCATTGAGAGCGAGACATAACAAAATCTCGCGGGCAGCAATAAAGGTTCGTCCATTTATTGACTTAAAAAAAGGAGAATAGTCATGCCAATTAAAATTAAACAAGTTCAACCCAATTTGCATATTTACCGTGGTGACGACATAACAATAAGGATAAAAGGCTATAAACCCATTGGACAGCCGGTTCCTTATGGCTCCAATGTAAAGGGTGTTTACTTCGACGGTTATCCGCAGGTTGTCAAGCAAGAAGGTTCGCAGCCGGTTTACTCGGTAAAGGTAAAGAAGGACGTAATGGTGACCATGCGTGATGGCGTACGTTTGGCAATAGATATTTACAGTCCTGATACAGATGGAAAGCGATTCCCTGCGCTCCTTTCGTTCTTCGGATGGGGGAAAGAGTTACAGGAAATGACGCGTTGGTTACCGTTGCAGGAATATTATGATTCTCCTTTGTGGGATGGGTGCATTGAGGTAGGAGATATCGATTATCTGGTGCAAAGGGGCTATATACATATCATTGCCGAACCAAGGAATATAGGCAAATCAGAAGGGACAAGCCAGCGTCCTTCCAGCATGTGGGTCCCTCAATCAGATACTTACGATCTTGTAGAGTGGATTGCAAAACAACCATGGTGTGACGGCAATGTTGGCATGACAGGTTCCTGTGGTTTTTCAGGCACCCAGTTGGAATTGGCTGAGAATCCTCCGCCCGCCCTGAAGGCTATTACGCCTTTTCTAACCCTTTACCATAAGGGCGACTACGGATGGACAGGAATCTTTGACTGTAAGATGAATAGTGTTTTAAGCGGCAGGCATGGAAATGACAGCGCCCCTGTTCCCGAGAATACCCGCACTCTGCCGTTGATGTTCAATCTTTCAAAGGAAGAATTAGAGGCCAGGCTTAAGGAAGCATTGAATCATCCGGACATAAGGTACAATAGCAAGTGGTATTCATTGCTCAAATATCCGCTGCGCTCTCCCATAGTATTTGATACGTTACTGGAATCATTTCATCCTGTGTCTCTTCCTCCATCAAAACTCCCTCAGATAACGGCCCCAACGTATCTGTCAACTTCGGGGATTGTTCCGACGCATACGTGGTGCAGCTTTGAAGCCTTTGAAAATATAGGGTCAACGCATAAGAAGCTCCTCCTGTGGCCTCCCTTGTCTCCGGATCGTCCCCAAACTCAATTTGCAGACGAAGTTGTGAGGTGGTTCGATTACTGGATTAAGGGAATAGACACAGGAATCATTGACGAACCTCCGCTGAAAATATTCGTAAACGGAGTCAACAAATGGCGTTTTGAGGATAAATGGCCTCTTGAAAGGACAGAGTACACAAAGTTTTATTTGCATCCCCGGGGCGGTCTGTCGACAGAAACAGTCAAAGGAGCACATGAGCCTGACACATTTACCCAACCGGCGCCGTACATAGATCCGACTGTCTACTGCTTGACCTATAGAACCGAACCATTGCCTTTCGATATTGATATGACAGGGTATATAGCTTTGTATCTGCATGCATCCATCAACACGGATGAAACAAACTGGATGGTGGATCTGATGGATGTGGACCCGGAAGGCAAAAAAACATTGGTGAGCAATGGCGGTCTTGCTGCAGAGCACAGAGTTCTCGATGAAGCTAAATCTAAGCCTTACCTGCCTATTCATCCGCGGAAAGATCCCGTACCTGTATCTCCGGACGAGGTCATTGAATACGCGATAGCGATTATGCCGACTTCAATGATATTTAAGAAGGGACATTGCATGGAATTGGTTATTAGAAACCAGGACGACCTTCTTTGCAGACTCGGCGCCTGGGGCGCTCACTATTTGCCTCATATGCAAACAGTGACCCACAGCATTCACTTTGGTAAGTCACATTTGCTTCTGCCGATCATCCCCTCTGATGAGCAGGGTTTGTGAATGAACCAATGTCTGGTTCTAAGGGAAAGCATGCAGAGTCAACAGAGGAGGTTCCAAACATGGATAAAACTGTTAAAAATATCGTTATTATCGTTACCTTGGATACAAAAGGTGAGGAAGCCCTCTATGTAAAGGAGCTGATCAAGAAAAGAGGGCACAATCCCCTGGTTATGGACATAGGCATAAGGGGGGAAGTCCCTTTCCGCCCGGACTTCCCCCGTGAGGAGGTAGCCATGGCTGCAGGACGCACCCTGCAAGAGCTCGGCATAGATATGGGCACATACTCCAGTACCCTTTCTGTCATGGCCCTGGGCGCAAGGAAGATTATGGAAGATCTTATAGCCGGGAGAAAGATGGACGCTCTCCTGTCCATCGGTGGCGGCCTTGGCACCACCCAGGCATTAGAGGCCATGCGGAAACTGCCTGTAAACATTCCAAAGCTGGCGCTTTCTACCGTAGCCTTTGCCGGAGGTATAAATATTGAAATGGTCAGTATAGACCAGGGAATGATCCAGTCTCCTGCTGATCTGTGGGGTGTGAACCGTATAACAAAGATGATCCTGCGAAGGGCAGCAGGCGCTATCTGCGGGATGGCCGAGGAACAGGAGGAAACACAAGCGGAGGAAAAACGCCTGGTAGCCATCAGTGCTCTGGGAGTCCATGCTTATGTGGAAGGATGCAAATCCCTGCTACTTGAGAAGGGGTATGAGCCGATTGTTTTTCATTCAATCGGCACAGGCGGCTTGGAAAAACTGGTACGAGAGGGGTATTTCAGCGGTACGCTGGATTTATCCTGCTACGAGATTGTAAACCACATATGCGGAGGCCTGATAAAAGGAGGCGAGGAAAAGTTTACCGCTGCCTGCGAGACGGGAATTCCTCAGGTTATTTCTTCCGGCGGGCTCGATTTCTTTCCCTTGTCTGCGGCACAGTTGATTCCAACTGAACTCAGGGAGAGAAGGATACTCTCGCACGGTATGGTTAACCTGATAAAGACAACCCCACAAGAACAGGAACAAATCGGTGCTCTGATGGCAGAGAAGATAAACAAGGCCATTGCACCTATAGTTGTTCTGGTTCCGCTGGAGGGTTTTTCAAAGCTGGATCGTGGTAAAGAAATGCCTTTTTACGATCCTGAGGCCGGCCGGAGGTTCGTCGGCATTCTTAGAGAAAGGGTGTCGAATGGTCTGGTTGAGATTGAAGAGATTCAGGCGCACATAAATGACCCAATGTTTTCTGAAAAGGCAACGACTTTGCTTCTTAGTAAAATGTGATAATTTCCAACACTTGGAAGGAGACGGCAATTTACTACTGCATAATTATTTAAGGGGGTAACACATGAAATATTCTACACGAATACTTTTGTTGTTGGTTTGCAGTTGGGGGATGGTAGGTCTTGAACGTATGGTTATAGCCTTTGTAATGCCGGGGATCCAGCAGGATTTCAAACTGAACTATACCCAGGTAGGAATGATAATCTCCGCATTCGGTTTTGCCTGGGCTATCGGAACCTGGGCTATGGGAAGCCTGTCAGATTATATCGGAAGACGCCTTGTTGTTGTCTTTCTTATGATTTTTGGTGGGATATGTAGTTGGTTGACCGGAATTGCAGGGACTTTCGGGATATTACTAATTATCCGCGCTGTGATGGGATTTGCGGAAGGTGGATTAGCGGGTCCGGCGTCTGCTACACTTGCGGAAGAATCGCCGCCGCAAAATCGGGGAAGAAATATGGGTTTAATGACCGGGTTTTTTGTACTTATCGGCGGTGCTGTTGGGCCTATACTAAGTACAGGGCTCATGGCATCCCTGGGATGGAGACCGGTGTTTTTTGTCTATGCCGTACCTGCAATAATCCTGGGGATTCTCTTATTTCTGTTCATGCGTGAGCCTGCTTCCACATCAGCCATAATAAAAGCCCGGAAAGATGGTAAAACCAATCAGATAAAACTGGATGGTATGGGACACGAGGTCAGTTATTGGGGCATCTTTAAGTCCCGGAATATTATTTTGATGATTTTTGTCTGGACAGCCCAGATGGTTTGGCTCTGGCTATTTACTACTTTCGGAGTGATGTTCATGATTAAAGTACACGGGTTACCGATTACCGCCGTAGGAATAGCCATGACCGGTTTTGGTATCGGCGCTTTCCTCGGTACATTTATCCTGGGAGCTGTCTCTGACCGTATAGGGCGAAGAAAGGCAAATATGATTACTCTATTGCTGGGTGGAATTTTTGGAGTTATATTTGCTTCTCTCGGTCCGGGGACTCCGTTGGTTGTCCTCTTCGGAACTATATTCCTGTACTCTTTCGCTGCGTCAGGCGCCGGCGGTGTAAGCTGGACTCTCATCACTGAGAGCGCCGGATTTCGCTTTGCTGCAACTGCTATCGGTATAGTCACTGGTATCGGGGAGCTGTTAGGGGGAGGAATCTTTCCCGCCATAGGAGGAGGCATAGCCGATAGGCTGGGTATAGCTGCTACATTGTATTTGACAGGATTTATTTTGTTTGCCGCTGGGATTCTCAGCTTCTTCTTAAAAGAGACTCTCACCAAGAATAAGGATGTTTTATGCAATAATTCATAGGATTGGTGGCAATTACCGAAACGAAAAGGACTAAGAAGCTCATCCGGATCCTGATAATCAGATATTCGTGCTGCCGACATCAATCTCAACTTCAGTGAATTTGGAAACCGATGAGTGAAAAAAAGAAAGTAGGCCAAAAAAAGGCGGCTTATTAGCTATTTTAAGATGATGACTGGAAGACAATGATAAACCCTATGATGGAGGTACATCGTAGGGTTTATCATTTGGGTTGATTATTCCGTATCTGTTTTCAGCACTGCCATAAAAGCGCTCTGAGGAATTTCCACTGCACCGACAATCTTCATCCTTTTCTTACCTTTTTTCTGCTTTTCAAGAAGTTTTCTTTTCCGGGAAATATCGCCGCCATAACATTTTGCAGTAACATCTTTTCTAAAAGGCGTAATGGTTGAACGTGAGATGATTTTCCCTCCAATAGCCCCCTGGATGGCTATTTTGAACTGTTGTCTCGGTATTTCTTCTTTAAGACTGTCACATGCCTTTACCCCTCTTTCACGGGCATGTTCGCGGTGGACGATCATAGAGAGGGCGTCAACCTTTTCTCCGTTTACGAGTATATCGAGCTTTACCAGATCGCTTTCTCTGTAATCAATAATCTCGTAATCAAAAGACCCGTACCCCTGGGTAATGCTCTTTAGTCTGTCGTAAAAGTCGAAGATTACCTCGCCTAACGGCATATCAAAGGTAATTTCAACACGGCCTGAAGTAGGGTAACTGAGACGGGAATTTACTCCGCGCCGATCCAGGCAGAGCTTCATCACAACCCCTACGTAACGTTCGGGAATCATAATGCTGGCCCTGATATAAGGTTCTTCACCCATTTTAATCTCTGTAGGGTCAGGATAATATGCCGGGTTATCTATGATGACTGTACTACTGTCGGCAAGGAGGAAACGATACTGGACACTGGGAGCAGTCATGATGATGGACTGGTCAAACTCGCGTTCAAGCCGTTCCTGGACGATCTCGAGGTGAAGCAGACCGAGAAATCCGCATCGGAAGCCCTGTCCCAGCGCAGCAGAAGAGTCTTTCTGATAAACGAGGGCTGCATCGTTCAGCTTGTATTTCTCAAGTGCGTCTGCAAGTGAAAGATAATCATCGGAGGCAATCGGATAAATAGATGAAAAAACAACCGGTTTTACCTCTTTAAAGCCTGGAAGCTGATCTTTTGCAGGGTTTGTATCGAGGGTTATGGTATCGCCGATTCTGGTATCACTTACAGTTTTAATACCGGCAATAATATAACCCACCATCCCGGCTGTAAGTTCCTTTCTCGGTTCCATCTTCAAACGGAATATGCCCACTTCCTCAACCCTGTGCTGTGTACCCATAGCCATAAGCCGGATGGTATCACCGGGACGGACTGAACCGTTAAATATACGGCAACTGATTATTGTCCCGCGGAATGAATCATATTGTGCGTCAAATATCAGGGCAGACAGAGGTTTTTCCATGTCCCCCGCAGGCGGCGGTATCCGTTCGGCAATTGCCTCAAATATCTCTTCAACGCCTGTACCTTCCTTTGCCGAGCAGAGCAGAGCTGATTCAGGGTCAAGACCGAGTTCACCGTCAATTTCTTCTTTTACCCGTTCAATATCTGCAGAAGGCAGGTCAATTTTATTAATGACCGGAATAACAACCAGGTTGTGTTCCATGGCTGCATAAAGGTTGGCCAGTGTCTGCGCTTCAACCCCCTGCGAGGCATCAACAAGGAGCAGCACCCCTTCACATGAAGCAAGCGCACGGGATACTTCATATGAGAAATCTACATGGCCCGGGGTATCAATAAGATTGAATTCAAACTCTTCTCCGTTTATTTTACTTTTGTAGGGTAAATTAACAGTCTGGCTCTTGATCGTAATGCCCCGCTCGCGTTCAATATCCATGTTGTCGAGTATCTGGTCGCGGAACTGCCGGTCTTCCACGAGATCTGCGTGCTGGATCAAACGGTCGGCAAGCGTTGATTTTCCGTGGTCTATATGGGCAATAATGCTGAAATTCCGTATTTGTTTCATAATGCGTATTTATTTAACCCATTCCTGAGATAAGGTAAATACATTTTCTATGAGAGTAGTTACCTATGGTGTAAAAAAGGATTTTCAGCTAAGAATAAAAAGTCTTTACAAAACCTGTTATATTTTTTATTTTTATTATGTGAATTTTTTAACAATAAATTGAGGTATGAATATGAAAAAATATGTTGTTATCTTCTTTCTGCTCTTTTTTATCACCGGCATTTCACATGCAAAAGATACCGTGAAAATAGGTCTTATAACGCCGTTGACAGGTGATGTAAAAACATTCGGAGAGTCGGCAAAAAATGCCTTTGTTATAGCGCTTGAGGAGTATGCAAAAAATGGAAAATATAACATTGAGCCGGTTATAGCCGATGACAAAAACGATCCCACAGAAGGCGCCAATGCAGCGCTTAAACTGATCACACAGGATAAAGTTGTTGCGATCAGCGGTCCACTCACATCCAAAGTGACTATTCCTGTCAGCGATATAGCAAATAAAAACAAGGTTCCCATGATTTCCGGCGCTGCCACAAATCCGAAAGTAACAACATATGAAGGAAAAAGGAAGCCCTATGTCTTCAGGGCATGCTACACGGACCCTTTTCAGGGTACTGTGGCTGCAACTTTTGCGTTGAAGGAATTGAAGGCAAAAACGGCTGCAGTGCTCTATGATGTAGGCAATGACTATTCGAAAGGTCTCGCAGAGTTCTTTAAAGCAACTTTTATAAAAGATAAAGGGGCTATTGTGGCCTATGAATCCTACCAGAAAGATGATGTGGATTTTTCAGCCCTGATTTCAAAAATAGCCATGAAAAAGCCCGATATTATCTATTTGCCCGACTATTATAACAAAGTTGCGCTTATTGCGAGACAAGTAAGAGAAAAAGGTTTGAAATCAACCCTGCTGGGCAGCGACGGATGGGACTCTCCGGAGTTGATGAAGATTGGAGGCAGCGCTATAGTCGGAGGTTATTTTACCAATCATTACTCGCCTGACAGGAAAGATCCAATAGCAGAGGCGTTTATAAAAAGGTATAAGCAAAAACACGGGGCAGTACCGGATGCCCTGGCAGCGCTCGGTTATGATGCCACAATGATTCTGCTGAAGGCAATAGACAGCGCAAAAAAACCGACGCAGGAAGAGATAATAAAACTTCTCTCCTCTTTAAAAAACCACAAAGGGGTGACAGGAAACATAAGTTTTGATAAGAACGGTGATGCGATAAAATCTGTTGTCCTCCTGAAGGTCGAGAAGGACAAAATAAAATATATGACGACAATTAATCCGTAAAAGCTGTAAAATGTTGCACGGTGAGGTAAGGTTTTTCAAACCGGCAAAGTTATACCAGGTTGAATTCAAAGGCACGACCCACTATCGTGAGTACCCCGGACATCGACAGGGTTTGTTTAGCTCACACGGTGAGCCGGGTACCCGCTTGCGGGTGCGGGAAACTCCGACGGCCGGGGCACCCGCAGAGCGGGTCGTGGTGGAGGGGGCGACGTGAGCCCCTGTATAATAGTAGGCTGTACGGAGATCTGTGATGGAACTTCTTGGTTATATAATTGAACAGACAATTAACGGCCTCCAGTTAGGGGCTGTCTATGCCCTTATTGCCCTTGGCTACACCATGGTTTACGGGGTGTTGAGGCTTATTAATTTTGCCCATGGCGATATCTTCATGCTCGGGGCATTCATCGCCTATTTCCTTATTACAAAATTCGGTATGCCCATCTATTTTGTTTTTATTATTACAATGCTAAGCACAGGTCTTGCCGGATATCTCATTGAAAAGATAGCCTATAAGCCGCTCAGACATGCACCGAAGATTTCCCTGCTTATCACTGCTGTCGGTGTATCGTTGTTTCTTGAGTATTTTCTCAGTTTAAACGCTCTTTTTACCCCGAATTATATTGGTTTTCCCAGGCCCTTTGAAATAGAAAGCTATAATTTTGCCATGTTTACTGTTACAAATGTGCAACTCCTTATATTCTCAATTACATTTATTTCACTCTTTCTTGTTTATTTACTTGTTTATCGGACAAAATACGGAAGGGCTATGCGGGCAGTCTCATACGACCAGGAAGTAGCCTCGCTCATGGGCATAGGCATTGACGGGATTATCTCATTCACTTTTATTGTCGGTGCATCCCTTGCCGGGTTAGGGGGTATTCTTTACGGGATTGCCTATCCTCAGATTAATGTTTTTATGGGAATCATGCCGGGTATAAAATCATTTATAGCAGCAGTGCTCGGCGGTATAGGCATTGTGCACGGCGCAGTGCTCGGAGGATTCATAATCGGTCTTTTAGAGGTCTTTGTCTCCGCATTCATTTCATCCACATTCAGAGATGGTTTAATATTCATCATCCTCCTGCTTGTTCTCATTTTGAAACCAAGCGGGATATTCGGAAAGAGGATTGAGAAGGTATGAGGTTTTTTCTCGAATCAAGAAAGTTTTTAATAATATCTTTTGCCGTTTATATCCTGCTTAAGATACTCTTTGCCAATAATTTTATATCAGCTTACATCCAGCAGATTACCTTATTTGCCATTATTATGACTATAGCCGCTCTGGGTCTGAATGTGATTTATGGATATACAGGCCAGTTTTCATTGGGTCATGCGGCATTCTACGGTATCGGAGCCTATACATCCGCTTATCTTGCAAAGATATTCGGAATAGAGGGGGTATTCTCTTTTTTACCTGTATTGCTGATCAGCGGTATTGTTGCCGGCTGCATCGGTTATCTTATCGGAATTCCTATTTTGAGGTTGAGGGATGATTTTCTGGCTATAGCAACGCTCGGTTTCGGCACCCTCGTCAGGGTATTTCTGGATAATTCCGATAGGTTTGCAGAGATGCTCGGCGGGTCAAGGGGGTTTGTCGGTATATCAAAAATAACCAACCTCGAACTTACGTTTTTTTCTGCATTATTCATTGTCTTAATTACAAAAAATCTCATATATTCGCGGTACGGACTCTTCCTGCGATGCATCAGGGACGATGAACTTGCGGCAACCTCTGCGGGGATTAACACATCAAAAACAAAACTCATGGCATTTTCTTACGGATGTATGCTCGCAGGTGTCGGCGGCGCCCTTTATGCTCATCTTTACACTTTTCTCCATCCGTCAAATTTTGACATACTCAAATCGATAGATTTTCTCATCATTGTTATCATCGGGGGAATGGGAAGTATAAGGGGAACGATCTATGCAAGCATTTTATGGGTGGGATTAATAGAAGGACTGCGGATTGTTCTGCCCGTTGAAATGTTGGATCTAAGATGGGTGGTAATCCCGGTATTGCTTATTGCCCTTATGATGTGGAAACCATACGGTTTGATGGCCAAAAAATAGAATGAAATTTTGAACTATGAAAGCATTGGAAGTAATAAACCTTGAAAAAAGTTTTGGCGGCGTTAAGGCTGTTGATAATATGTCATTTCATATCCGGGAAGGTGAGACGCTCGGCATAATAGGACCCAATGGCGCAGGTAAAACCACAGTATTCAATCTTATTACCGGGTTCTACCGTCCCGATGGGGGTGTAATAAAATTCTATGATAAAGACATAACAGGGGTCGCACCATACAAACTGTCGCATCTCGGAATGTCGCGCACGTTTCAGAACATGCGGCTATTCAGCGGTCTCACTGTTTTTGAGAACATCCTATCGGCTGTACTTGCCAAAAAGAGTTATAATATGCTTTCTGCTGTATTCCGGACTGAAAAATATTTTGCTGCAGAAGGAAAGGCCGAAGAAAAGGCGAGAGGTCTCATTGACTTTTTCGGGTTATCCGGCAAGGAAGACTACCCTACCGGCAGCCTGCCTTATGGCGAACAGAGAAAGTTAGAACTTGCACGGGCACTTTCAACAGGGCCGAGGTTATTACTAATCGATGAACCCGGGGCAGGCATGAACCCAAGAGAAGTCCTTGATTTTGTGGATACAATAAATGTGATAAAAAACAAATATTCTCTCTCGATAATTATCATAGAGCACCAGATGAAGCTTGTCATGGGTATTTCCGACAGGATAGTCGTAATGGATTTTGGTGAAAAGATTATGGAAGGCTTGCCCTCAGAGGTGAAAAAAGACAAAAAGGTAATTGAGGCATACCTTGGAGATGCATTGGAGTAATGATTATATGATGCTCAAAATAGACAATCTCACAATAAAATATGGCATAATCAAAGCTCTTGATAATGTGACTTTAGAAGTAATACCCGGCGAAATCCTCTCGGTTATTGGTGCAAACGGCGCCGGAAAGACTACCCTTTTGAAAGCTATTGCCGGTCTCCTAAAACCGCAGGGCGGCAATATTGAATTTGAAGACCGGGAAATAAGCGGGCTTAAACCTGAAAAGATTGTGAAGTGCGGCATTACAATGGTGCCGGAGGGAAGACGGGTATTCGCCGACCTTTCAGTAAAGGAGAACCTTGAACTCGGTGGATATTCACTTGAAGACAGACACTTAAAAAAAGAACTGTACGAGCTTATTCTTACTACCTTTCCCAGGCTTGGTGAGCGTTTAAAACAAAATGCAGGTACCCTGTCAGGCGGTGAGCAACAGATGCTCGCCATGGGCAGGGCTCTTATGGCCAATCCAAAACTCCTTCTCCTTGATGAACCGTCTATGGGGCTTTCACCTATTATTACTAAAGAAATATTTGCGCTGATAAAGCTTATCAATAAAGAAAAACATATATCCATGATCCTTGTTGAACAGAATGCCCGCATGGCAATGGAACATTCTCAGAGGACCTATGTTCTTGAAAACGGGAGTATTGTCATGGAGGGTGAATCGTCAGTGCTCAAAAACGATGCAAGGGTCACAGAAGCATACCTCGGAGTATAGCCTCAACTATAGTAAAATTCCAGAAGTTCCATAGATACTTGCCTGGATTTGTTGATAATCGGATAAAACGTGCAAATGCCTGATAGCTTATTTTCTATCTCTGAGGAATACGGTTGTCTTCCTGTTATCCTCGGAATCAATAATTCTTAAAATATTTTATATTTCTAATGGCAATCAATAACCCTTGATGTATAATTAAAGATAAGGATAAGAGGAAAGAACAATATAATGTATAATGTCTAATTATGCCAGTGTAAGTATCAAGAAGACGTCGATTTATTAGAAAGGATTGACGATGAACTTAAGATATATACTTCTTGTTTTTACTTTCTTTATTGTCATTTGCGGTTTACTCTTCACATCTTTTTATGAGAAGGCCAAACAGGAATCTATCAGGAGTCTGAATACCGAACAATTGCTTCATGCCAGGCAGGCAGCCCGGGGGATAGAAGACTTCTTCACTAACTGGACGAAAATCCTGACCATACTCTCTGAATCGAGCCATATCAAAAATATGGATAAAACTGGTAAGGATGATATTGAAAACCTCTATAAGGAAAACAGTGAACTGCTTAGAGCTGTTACACGTGTAGATGCAAACGGTAGAATTATTTACACGATCCCCTATGACCGAAATGTCATGGGCAGAGATATCTCTTACCAGAAGCATATACGTGAGATTATGAATACCCACAAGCCTGTCATAAGTGATGTGTTCTTTGCTGTTCAGGGGTATAGCACCGTTGCCCTCCACATGCCCGTTTTTAAAAATGGGATTTACCAGGGAACAGTTGCCATCGCCATAAATTTTCAATTCCTGGCAAAAAGATATCTCGAAGCCATAAAGATCGGTAAGACAGGATATGCCTGGGTAATAAGCAGGTATGGAACAGAACTCTTCTGTCCCATACCCGGTCACGTAGGGAATTCTGTCTTCGAGAACTGCAAGAATTTTCCTTCCATCCTGACTATGGCTCAGGAGATGCTCAAAGGACATGAGGGCGCTACCATATATACCTTTGATAAGATTCGAGCTGAGACGGTGGATGTTGTAAAGAAACATGCCGTATACATGCCCATTACCATTGGGAACACTTTCTGGTCTATTGTTGTTGCCTCATCTGAAAACGAAATACTCTCTTCCCTGGAGGGTTTCCGGAACAAACTTATTATGATCATAAGTTTTCTCCTGTTGGGTGGCATTCTGTTTTCTTACTATGGGCTGAAGGCCTGGTTCATTATACGGGAAGGCGAAGAACGCCGTCTTGTAGAGGAGGCACTCCAGGAAAGCGAGCAACGGTACAGGACAGTGTTTGAAAACACCGGGGCAGCCACCGCTATTCTTGAGAAAGACACCACAATCAGTCTTTGCAATGCTGAGTTCGAACGTCTTTGCGGATACGCCAAGAATGAAATCGAGGGTAAGAAAAGCTGGACCGAGTTCGTGCTTCCTGAAGACCTGGATCGTATGATTGCCCAGCACCAAATACGAAGGGAGAACCGTCACCAGGCATTGCAGAGGTATGAATTCCGGTTTGTCAGGCGGACCGGAGAGGTACGCAGCATCTATCTTGTTATCGACATTATTCATGGCACAGAGAAGAGTGTTGCCTCCCTAATAGATATCACCGAGCTCAAACATGCCGAGGAAGAACTCCAGTTAACTCATCAGCGTCTTTTCGACATCATCGAATTCCTGCCTGATGCAACCTTCGTAATCGATGATAAAAAGAAGTTGGTGGCGTGGAACCTTGCCTGTGAGAAAATGACAGGCGTCAAAAAAGAAGAGATCATCGGCAAAGGTGACTATGCTTATGCCATACCTTTTTATGGTGAAAAAAGACCCATTTTAATTGACCTCGTCATTATGGATTCCGGTGAACTGCAGCAAAAATATCAATCAGTAATAAAAAAAGGTAACCTGCTGTATGCCGAAGCATTTACCCCTATGTTATACAAAGGGAAAGGGGCCTTCTTATCCGGTAAAGCCTCACCATTATTTAACAAGACCGGCAAAATAGTGGGGGCCATAGAAAGCATCAGAGACATTAGTGAATTCAAACATCTTGAGACCCAGCTCCGTCAATCCCGGAAGATGGAGGCTATAGGTACATTGGCAGGAGGTATTGCCCATGACTTCAATAACATCCTTACGGCTCTTATGGGGTATGCAGCTCTCCTGAGAATGAATATAAATGATGCAACCTCACAAAAATATGTAGATCAGATTTTCTCCGCATCGCATAAAGCAACGGACCTTGTCCAGAGCCTTTTAACCTTCAGCAGGCAACAGGCCATCAGTCTTAAGCCGATCAGTTTAAACAGTATTATCAGGGGGACAGAGAAGCTTCTAAAACGCCTTGTCACCGAGGATATAGCCATTAAGACATCCTTAGCCACCGAAGACATCACAATCATGGCTGATACAACTCAGATCGACCAGATACTCTTCAATCTTGCCACCAATGCCAGGGATGCTATGCCACAGGGTGGAACCTTTACTATTGAGACAGAGGCAATATCGTTAGATGATGAGTTCCAGCGTTTTCATGGTTATGGTATCCCCGGCCAATATGCCCTTCTTTCTATTTCAGATACAGGTGTGGGCATGGATGAGGCAACACAGGAAAGGATATTTGATCCCTTCTTTACTACCAAAGAAACTGGGAAAGGAACAGGCATGGGACTTTCTACGGTCTATGGAATCGTAAAGCAACATAATGGCTATATTACTGTATACAGCGAACCGAACATGGGGACAACCTTCCGTATTTACCTTCCAGTGGTAAATAAAGCCGGTAAAGAGGAAAAACATGAACCTGCGGCTGCTATAGGGGGCAACGAAACAATTCTGGTTGCCGAAGATGATAATGCGGTTAGAAGCCTCATCAGCGAGATTCTCATTAAATACGGATACACAGTCGTTGAGGCGTTGGACGGAGTAGACGCGATAGAACAGTTTAAGAAGGCCGACAAGATTGACCTTCTTATCTTCGATACTGTTATGCCGAAAAAAAACGGACGGGAAGCTTATAATGAGATACATAAAATCAAACCGGATATCAAAGTAATTTTTACAAGCGGTTATACAAGGGATGTTTTTATTGATAAAGGCGTCGAAGACAAGAAATTTAACTTTCTTCAAAAACCTGTCTCAACAAATGCCCTCCTGCAGAAGATTCGGGAAGTACTGGACGAAAGACAAGGTTTAGAATAAGTGGGATTGTGATTTTAAAACTAATTTATTTTCTATCACGTTTTTTATTGATACAATTTTCACCTGACCGGCATTTCTTTCCGAAATACACACTGTGTGGTTTTTTCCTGAGGTACAAGCAACTTTCTGAATTCGATACTACGTGGTTTTCGCCAAAGGCACTGCTTTCTTCCCGAAATGCATACTGCGTGGTTTAGTTTTAAATGCACTGCTGCTTCCTGTAATTCACAACTCATCAATATTGTTTAGAATATATGATATGCAGTAATCTTTAAAATTTATTCTGATATATTAGACGGCGATTAGTGTTCGTGTCTATGATGTGTGTCTGGCCAGTGGGAATGAACATGATATTCTTCAAGGTGCTTATGTTCATGTATATGTGGCTCATGAACAGTTTCTATATGTTCATGTATATGATGAACATCTTTGTGATTATGCAAATGTGTATGAATTTCCTCTTGATGCAAGTGCAGATGTGAATGCTTTTCAGTACTTATAAGCCAGACACCAGCGATCGTGAGTATAATTGCAGGAAACATTACCCAACCGATCCATTCTTGAAGCAATATGAGTGAAGCTACAGCACCAATAAAAGGGGCCAAACTGAAAAATATACCTGTTCTAAAAGAGCCTAATCCTTCGAGGGCTTTGATAAAAAACACAAGGCTGATACCATAACTGAAAGAGCCCAGCAAAAGAGCATAAACAATAGTTGAATCCCATTTAATGTTCATCCCGAACGTATATGCCAGTGATACAGATACTAAACCCGACACAAATCCCTTAATGCGGGCGATCTGTATCGGATTTCTTGTTGAGATATTTCGGGTCAAATTATTATCTATACCCCAGAATATCATTGAAAGAGTGACCAAAAAGGGCCCGATTAGATTAAACTTGCCCTGGCTTGAATCCCAAGTTAAGAACACCCCCGCTACGGTCATGCACATTAACGCCAGCCACAATCTCTTTCCTGCGTTCTCCTTAAACAAAATAACGGCAATGATTGCCGTAAAAATCCCTTCCAGATTCAGCAACAACGAGGTGGTAAAACCGGAAATCCGGTTTAATCCGAACATCAGGCATATCGGGGCTATAATTCCGCCTGAAAGTATAGCGCCGAACAACCACGGAAAATCTTCCTTTTTTAGGTTGGCACTTCTTGCCTTTTCGGTAGAAACTATTCCCCGAATCATCGAATATAGAGAGAGTCCTACAAATGCCCCTAAATAGAGAAGTCCAGCTAAAGCAACCGGAGGGATACTTTTCATAAGTAGCTTGGCAAAGGGTGGGCTGATTCCAAAGAGGGCAGCCGAAATAAAGATATATATAAGTGGCTGTTTATGCAATTTATTGAACTTTCCTAATCTTTCAACTTTTTCTTCATTAGGTTAATCATATTCAATTCTGGCAAATACTTCAAATGGTAATCGTCATTCCCTGGGGCTATTGACTTGTAGGTGCTATAAATCACCATACCAATAATGAAGACACATTTCTATTGATAATCCTTATCTTTCAAGGAACAGCAAAGCTGCTTGCACGCATTAATCTTTACACCTGCGGAACAGGTTTTTTACCCGGTTGTTTCACCGGTTTTATTGGCACAATCTCCGGGGCAGTCTCAATCTGCTTTTCTATTGAAGCAAGGAAAGTCTTAAGTTCTTCAGCAAGTGTTTGAAGATCATTTTTTGTGTACATGCCGGTCTTTTCTTCAAAATATGTCTTTGCGGCCTCTATGCTTGCAACTTTTATTTTCATTGGTATTGGTTTCGGGTCTGTTGATTCCGGTTTTCTTCTTTTATACGCGGTAAGCATTTTCTCTAATTTAATATAGGTTACAGGCGTCTCCATTATTTCATCAAATATGATAAAAAAGTCAGGACTTCCAAGGTTAGCGGCAAAGAGATATCCCTGTGAAACAGGAAGTTTTCCACTGGCAATTACGTCCTGAATTTTAGGAACCAGTTTTAAAAGTGATATCGTGCTAAGCACTGTCCTTGTTGACTTTGCAGAGATTTCAGAAATCGTTACAACTGTTGTAACGATTTCTTCCGAGAGAGTTTCGGGTCGCCGGGATGGATTCAAGACCCGGTTTCTGAGCGGCAGGATGAGGAATGTTTTTTAGAAAAGAAATAACCTTGGGAAGCAATGGCCCCTCTTTCTCCTGGTAATCCATGCCTCTGGGAAACCACGCAGTGTGCGCATTCGTAGGTGGCTTTAATAATTGGTAAATTTAGTTTTCATTGTGATATACATAGAGCAGACATATATAGAGAAGAGACTGGAGCAACAATCTGAGCCGAACACTCAATATCGTTAAGAGTTTGCAGATAGCGAGATACTGGAATTGCTTCAGCTCCAGAGAGGACAAACGAGTGGATATCTATGACGAAATGATGAACTCTGCGCGAAACATCGCCGCTTCTTTTCCGGATCCGCATTTCTACGAAACCTGTGCTGCGGAACTTACCGAATCACACAGGATCTATCAGCAGTCGCCCCTCGTCGCCATCTGCCGCAAGATCATTGCACAGGACCTCGCCCGGAACCCCGGTCATGGGCTGGATCATGCGGAAAGGGTTGCTGTAGAAGCAGGAGCCCTTGTACTGGCAGAAGGGGCAAAGATCGGCCTGGAAGATTCTGATGCAAATAAGGTTGTTGTCCTGGCCCATGTTGCCGGCCTTCTCCACGACATGCGACGGGGGGATCAAAATCACGCAGAAGCAGGCGCCATCGCTGCCGGTTCATTGCTTGATAATCTTGGTGTACCAGAGGGGGACAGGCAGTATGTTGTCCAGGCTATCGCAAATCACGAGGCATTTGTTGAGCCCGCGATCATAACATCCACAATAGGCAAGCTTCTCAGCGATACGTTGTATGATGCGGACAAGTTCCGATGGGGACCGGACAATTTCATAGTGACGCTTTGGGAAATGCTCCGATTTTCCCGGGTGTCAATCGCCGCTATTATTCCGCAGTTTCTGGAGGGGATGGAGGGAATATCACGTATTAAAGACACATTTCTATCCCATATTGGCAGAGTTTTTGGACCGGAGTTCATTGACCTCGGTCTGTCTATTGGAAACAAAATCTACGAGTTTCTCCGGGAGAGATTTACCGAGGATTTGACGTAGTCGGTTTTCGTGAAATGAATGTCCGATATATTTACTTAAAGCAGATACACGCTGCCTTTAACCTCATTATTATACAACTCCAAATGAACCTCCCCGCAGCAGAGCTGCGAGGTATCAGAGGAATGGGTATCATGATTATCCCCCCTTACCCTGCCCTCTCCCTCAAGGGGCGAGGGAATGTGGTCACCCCGAAGCAAGGCTTCGAGGAATCAATTTGATTGAACAGGGGATGCTTCTGACTTGAGACAGAGTCTAAATTTAAGGTATACTGAGTAATTACTTATAAGGAGACTATGGAACAAAAAGATTATTATGAGATTCTTTATGTAGAAGCAGATGCCTCACCCAAGAAGATCAAGGAGGCTTACCGCAGCCTTGCTTTTCAGTATCACCCGGACAGAAACGGGGGTGGTGCGGATGCATTAGAACGGATGAAAATGATAAACGAAGCCTACGCTGTACTGTCCGATCAGACAAAGCGCAAACAGTACGACGATCTCCGACAAACCTATGGTAATTCTGCATATAACAGATTCCGGGACAGGCATTCCGAGGAAGATATATTCAGAGGGTCCGATATTAATCAGCTATTTGAGGAGATCTCACGGTCATTCGGATTCAGGGGTTTTGAAGATGTCTTTAGAGAAACCTATGGATCCGGCTACCGCACCTTTGAATTCAGAAGAGGAAACATCTTTGGACGGGGTTTTGTATGGTCCGGCCATATGCAAAAGGGAGTGCAAGGCATACAAAAAGGAATTGTGCCGTGGTTTCTGCAGAAACTGGCAGGATATGCCTTTAAAAAGATTACAGGAATTCAGACGCAGCAAGGAAGGGACAGGTACGACCAGTTGGCCCTCACCATCTTACAAGCGAAAGAAGGGGGCAAAATACCTTACAAGGACAAAGAGAGTTCCAGAAATCTTCTCATTACCATACCTCCCGGTGTAACCCATGGGCAGAAGATCCGTTTGCAGGGATTAGGGCACAGCAATGGAGGCCCGTCTGCACCGGGCGATCTCTATTTGAAGGTTGATATTGCCCTGCCCTTCCTGCAGAAAATAAAAAATTACCTCAAAGCCTGAGATTTTTCATAGACGCCTGATTGCTGTGTCTTCTGAGTAACTTAACACTATTTTAAAGTTACTCAGTAACAAATGTCCGAAGGGGCGTGTGTCGCTAACTTATTGACAGAAGGAGATTATGCCTTTATAATCAGCAAAATATTTGTAATTGATAGGAGGACATTTAAAAATGAGAAGAATATTGGTTTTGTGCTCAGCATTGCTGGTTTTATCATTTCTTTTTAATGCAGAAGTTTTTGCGGACGATAAAAACTTTGATAAAAATAAATTGACAGCAACAATCCATACAACAAAGGGTGACATCAACTTGAACCTTTTCCAGGACAAAGCTCCATTGACTGTTCTTAATTTTGTTAATTTGTCAAGGAGGCGCTTTTATAACGGCCTCACCTTTCACAGGGTTATACCAAACTTCATGATTCAGGGAGGATGTCCTTTAGGAAATGGTACAGGAGGTCCCGGGTACGAATTTGCTGACGAATTTTCTTCAAGTCTGAAACATTATAGAGCAGGCATCCTCTCCATGGCAAACGCCGGTCCCAACACAAACGGGAGCCAATTTTTTATCACCCATGTTCCAACTCCACACCTTGACAATAAACATACTATTTTTGGAGAGGTTGTGGACATCAAAGATATGAAGGTAGTAAGAGGCATTGTCGCAGGGGATAAAATCACAAATATCACGATACAGGGAAATTACACTGCATTAGCAGAAAAGTACAAGGATCAGCTCGAAAAATGGAACAAAATATTAGACAGCGCCGGAAAGTTGAAATGAATCACCCCGCCGCAAGCGGACGGGGTATCAAAGGCAAGAATATGGAACCATTTCGAAGCAAGCGGACGCGGTATTGACTCGGCGGGGCAATAAAGTACGAAGGGATATCAATATTGTTTTGTACCAATTCTTAAGAAAACTACACGATCTGCATGTGGCAATGGTGGGGCAAATATCGCAGTTTTGAAGCCTGATATTTTATCAGATGTGCATCACCATAGTTATCTCACCTATCGCCTTCTTCCATGTTTTCCCGGATACACAAGGGTTGCCGCATCGGTTCTTGACGATACAAGAGTCCCTAATAGCATCGATATAGAAAATTCTCGGTAATGAAAAACTTACAACAACCGAACGCTACATCCAAAGCATTCAAAAAAATTGACAACGGCTTATCGAGGTCTTAGAATTATTGAGAATAAACGTAAAATAGATTCACGAAATATAACCGAGGAGATGCACAGTGAAGAGAAAAAGCTTAATGATTGATGTTATGTTTTTGACATGCATGATGCTTATGGGCTTTACGGCAGATGTATACTCCCAGGAAAAATCGAATATACCGGAAAAACCTGTTGTGCAACAAATGCCAACAAAAGAGCAGCCATATATGAACCCCCGCATAAAGCGCCGCGGGATCATCGTTATTGCGGATCTGAATGTAATCCCTCTCACATATACGGGCTCATGCCCTGCAGTTTTCATTCTGAAAGGTCAAATCTATGCTAACAAGCCAATGACAGTGTTCTACAAAATAGTTCGCAGTGATAATACACCTATGAAGGCTATAGCTCTCACGTTTAAGAAGAAAGAGCGAAAAGAAATAACACATACATGGCAGATAGGTGATTCCACCAAGCCCTCCACATTTAACGAATGGGCATTAATCGAGGTCGTTTATCCCATCAACGCGAAGATCCGATCCAATGCTGCCTTTCTCCGGGGCAGTTGTACAAATCAGGCAGATTCCAAACAGCAAGATGCTCTTAGTCAACAGGAGATCAAAAAGGTGCAGGCGACAGCTCCGATAGATTCTTCCGGACCACAACTCCAGGGCAAAGAACCCATGCCGACTGGACTTTCGATAACCCGGCAGGACCAAAAAGGGCAGCCTGCAACAGGCAATTTTCCTTTGATGCCACCCCCTAAGAGTGGGCAAGGCCCAGACATTTTCCCTATACCTCCTCAACCAGGCCAAAAAGGGGCCTTACCCATGAATACAGTTATTCCGCAATCAAGCCTGAATGAACTGCCCGAAACCGCACAAGAACACTGTGTCTCCTTTGACCCTGCGACAGCCGTAGTTCAGCAGATTCAGGGCGTTTGGAGCATCATTGACAGCCCCAGCAAACTATTAAGTTTTGGTATCGATAAGATTGAAGCAGAGAATTCTCTGGCTATAATTAAGCATTATACATTGAACCAATCATGTTTTGTAGGTAGTCCGAGGCCTTCTTTTCATTATATGCTTACGGGAAATGCTGCACCCGCAGGCACTTTCAGCGGTGAGGATTGCCTGTCCTTCAATCCAGCTACAATAAATGTACGGCAAATCAAAGGTAATTGGAAGGTTGTTGACAGCGATCGTTCATTGTTCGATTTCGGCACAAACAAAACCGAGGCAGATCAAGCCCTTGCTATCATCAAAAAATATGGCTTTACCCATTCCTGCATGATGGCACGTGGCAAAGTCGATTTTCTTTACCTACGAAAATAAACGAGCAAAGATTATTGCCGGCCCGATAACACTTCTTTCGCCAGCGCCCTTTTTCTCCAGAGCATGTATATAGCAGGGTAAATAGTGAGCTCAAGAATGGTAGAGGTCACGAGACCACCGATCACGGGCGCGGCAATGCTCTTCATGACCTCCGAACCGATGCCCGTGTCAAACAAAACGAAGATGAGCCCCGCATCTGTCGCTACTGTCATAATCTTAGGCCGAAGCCTTTTTACTGCCCCTTCCATGATTGCAGCCTGCAGGTCGGAAATGTTTTTTAATCGTCCCTCTTTTTTCCATCTGTCATATGAAAGATCGAGATAAAGCAGCATGACGACGCCGGTTTCTGCGTCAAGACCTGCGAGGGCGATGATCCCGACCCAGACAGCAGTGCTCATATGATATCCCAGGAAATAGAGGAACCAGAAGGAACCCACAAGGGAAAAGGGGACAGCGAGGAGGACAATAACGGTCTTCATATAAGACCGGGTGCTGAAATAAATGATGATAATAATCAGAAGGAGTGTGAGAGGTATCACGGTTTTGAGGTGCTCTCGGATACTCTCCAGACGCAGATAATCACCGCTCCATTCGAGTCGGTAACCGTCTGGAATCTTCAGGGAGGCCAAACGTCTCTTTGCCTCTTTGATGTAGGTTCCGGTATCTCCTCCGGTGTAATCAATGTAAACATATCCGGTGAGCATACCTGCTTCGCTCTTGATCTGTGTCGGACCTTTAGCTATCTTGATATCCGCTAGTTGCGAGAGAGGTACCTGGGCAATGCCGGGTGCAGTTACAGCGGGCAGATCCGGTTGAGTTGTTGAAAAAGAAACAGGAACAAGTACCCTTTTTATGGTGTCTATGTCGCTTCGCAGTTCCCTGGCGTAGCGGATATTGACTGGATAACGTCCCCTTCCTTCGATTGTGGTGGTAATATTGAATCCACCGACAGAAGACTGGATAATGCCGTTGACATCATCTACGGTAAGATTGTAACGTGCCGCCTCTTCGCGGTTGATGGATATATCGATAAAATAGCCCGTATTAACCCTTTCGGCGTAGACGCTCCGTGTATGTGGTACGCTCTTAAGCAATTTCTCCACTTCTATTCCTATCTTTTCAATTTCATCAACATGAGGACCGAAGATTTTCATCCCCAGTGGCGTCCTTATGCCGGTGGTGAGCATGTCGATCCTTGCCTTTATGGGCGATGTAAAAGCATTGGAGACGCCGGTCATGGCCAGGGCGTCGTTCATCTCCATAATCAGTTTTTCGACAGTCATCCCCTTTCGCCACTGTGATCTGGGTTTGAGATTGATGGTTGTTTCAAACATCTCAAGGGGCGCCGGGTCAGTAGCAGTCTCAGCACGGCCTGCTTTGCCGAATACCTGAGACACCTCAGGAAACCCCTTTAAAATTTTATCCTGCTTTTGAAGCAACGAAGAGACTTCTGAAATTGATACACCGGGCGCAGTTACAGGCATGTAAAAAAGTGCGTCTTCGAAAAAGGCCGGCATCGATTCATTACCCAGTTTCAAATATGGATATAGTGTCACAGCCATGAGGATCAAAGCCCCTATGATTACCTTTTTGTGAAACTTAAGACAGAAACGGACCATGGGCTCATAAATCCTTTCCAATCCACGATTCACAGGGTTATCGCTCTCCGGACGTATACGGCCCCTTATAAACAGGGTCATCAGTGCAGGTGTAAGCGTAATGGCTAGGCAGGCTGCGGCAAACATGGCAAAGGTCTTGGCGTAGGCGAGAGGCCTGAAAAGTCTTCCTTCTTGTCCCTGGAGGGTGAATACTGGTAGAAAGGCAACAGTAATAACCATGAGAGCAAAGAAAAGAGAAGGCCCCACTTCTTTAGCCGCATCTATGATAATACGAGTCCGGTTTTCAGAAGTTTTTAGCCCATAGCCTGCTTCTTCCAGCTTCTTGTGGGCGTTCTCCACCATGACTATAGAAGCGTCGACGAGAATGCCTATGGAGATGGCTATGCCTGAAAGGCTCATAATATTGGAGGTAACTTTCAGAAAATAGAGGAATATGAAGGAGATAAGAATAGCGCACGGCAGAGTGAGGATGACGACAAAGGCGCTGGGAAGGTGAAGAAGAAAGACCAGACAGATGATGCTGACGGAAAGAATAAGAATAATAATTTCATTGCGCAAGGTGCCCACAGCTTTATAGACAAGATCGGAGCGGTCGTAAGTGGTGACTATTTTGACGCCCTTGGGGAGATTGGGGGCAATATCGTTCTTAATCCTTTCTTTTACACGGTCAATAACATTTAAGACATTCTCTCCGTGCCTGACAACAACGATGCCTCCTGCAACCTCTCCTTTTCCGTCAAGGTCTGCCAGACCACGGCGTATCTCCGGTCCCAGGCGAATTTGAGCGATGTCCTTCAGGAAGACAGGGGTCCCCGATCCATCGTTACTGACAGAAACGACTTCGAGATCTTTGACGCTTTGGATATACCCTCTGCCGCGAATGACATACTCTGCGCCGGACATTTCAATAACACGACCCTCGATGTCGCTGTTGCTTTTTCTTACGACCTCGAAAACCTTATTTATAGGTATGCCATAAGAAAGAAGCCGGTTGGGATCAACGGTAATCTGGTATTGTTTGACAAAACCTCCGATACTGGCTGCCTGAGCAACCCCCGGCACGCTTTCAAGGGCAAGTTTCACATTGTAGTCCTGGAGGGAACGCAATTCTGACAGGTCTTTATCTCCTTGTTCGTCAACCAGGGCATAGGAAAATCCCCATCCCACACCTGAAGCATCGGGACCGAGCACGGGATTTACGTCAGTCGGTATTTTACCTTTCACGGCCTGGAGGTATTCCAGTACACGGCTTCTGGCCCAATAAATGTCTGTACCGTCTTCGAATATGACATAAATGAAGGAACTTCCAAGAAAAGAAAATCCCCGCACTGCCTTGACCTGTGGCGCTGCAAGGAGCGTGGCGCTGACAGGATAGGTGATCTGGTTCTCGACGAGATCGGGGCTTCTCCCGGGCCAGTCCGTATAGACAATGACCTGCGTGTCACTTTGATCGGGGAGGGCATCAAGGGCAGAATGTTCGATTGCCCAGTATCCCCAGCCTACAAGAATAATTACGAAAAGAATTGTTATAAGCCTGTTTTTACTGCATAGTTCAATGATCCGCTCTATCATTGTACGCCCTTCAGCTTCGCCTCTGAATCGATAAGGAAGACGGCAGATGAGGCAACCCTCTCTCCGGCCTTAAGACCGCTAAGAACTTCAACCATTCCATTGGCCCTGTCTCCGACTTTGATCTGCCGGGGAGAAAAAATGCCATCCCCAAGAACAACATAAACGACCTGTCTTGTGCCTGTATCGAGAATGGCCGTCTCAGGAATTGAAAGCCGCTCTCCAAGGCTGAGTTCCATCTCTACGTTGGTGAACATTTGTGGTTTGAGTAAAAGGTTGGGGTTAGGAAGGACAAAGCGGACCTTTGCTGTCCTCGTCTGTCCCGAAAGAGAAGGGTAGATAAAATCAACTCTGGAGGAAAACTCTTTTCCGGGATAGTAACTCAAGGTGATCCGGGCACTCTGTCCTACTTTTATAAAAGGTATTTCATATTCGTATATATCAGCCAGTACCCACACTGTAGAGAGGTCCACAATATCAAAGATCTTATCCCCCGGAGCAACCCGCGTGCCCTTAAAAACAGGTTTTTGAAAAACGTATCCCCTTGCAGGACTCTTAATCGTCATGGTTTTTATGGGTTTCTTGCTTCTTTCAATTTCTTTGATCTGTTCTTCAGGGATTTCCCAGAGGGCAAATTTCTGTTTAGCTACTTCAAACAAGCCCTGGGGGTCATAAAAAGCTGCTCTCCCCACTGTCCCGTATCTATCTCCCCAGCTGAATTCAATATTTCTTTGAGAACGGAAACCCGTGTTTGATTGCTGATTTATAAGGTTAATATACTCAAGTTGCAGAGATATCAGCTCCGGACTGTATATATCGGCAAGCGGAGTACCCTTGTCCACATACTTCCCTGTGTAATCAGCATAGAGTTTTTCGATCCATCCCTCAACTTTGATATTCACAGTGGTCAGTTTCCTCTCGTCGAATTCGACGCGGCCCACCGTCCTTAGTGTCTTTTTCATCGGTTTTACTGCAGCCGCAACAGTCTTCAAACCCATTGTCTGCTGTTTTTCAAGGGGGACTTCAACGGTTATTATGCCATCATTATGTCCCCCCGGTTCTATTCCGGGAACAGAAGCCCCAGACGAGGTTTCCACGGCTCTCTTGTCCGGGGTTTGAGAGGAGGGGTGCGGGGCTGCCGCAACTGATATCTTCCTGTTCATATCCTGACGAACCGGGAGCAAGAGATACACCGCGACTCCAAGGAGAATAACAGCAAGGATTACGACGTACATTTTTCTCATATTTCGGATACCTCGCATTACATTTTTTTGGCTGCCTTCAATTCTACCTCACATCAATGGGAATAGTCATTCTTAAGGGTTTCCCTTCAGTATTTGCCCTGATGACGATATTCCATGGACCCGTCATGATGAGGTCCATGGTTGCCCCGTATCCAGAACCACGGGATGATGCCTGCACTGTATAATTCATGGGCGGCATACCCGGCATGGGAGGCATGTAGTAATTGACTGTTACAGGCATATTTAAAACATATTTTCCAAGAAGGTCCTTTATCTCAACCCGCAGATCATTCCTGCCGACGATAGGGGGGTTTCGATTGATAGATACATCTACGGTATAGCCGTCAATCTTCCGTCTTACGGTATAATCTCTACCATAAGCAATTGACATGCCAACTATAAACAAAAAGATAACCGTGAGCGATTTCCTTACATATATATACAATATTAAAACTCCGCTGTATTATTCACTGAAGCGATCATCCTGAATAATAAAGATAACACATCAATACATTGACGACAAGGG
Source organism: Pseudomonadota bacterium (assembly GCA_026388275.1). NCBI lineage: Bacteria > Pseudomonadati > Pseudomonadota > Pseudomonadota bacterium. The sequence goes on along the minus strand of JAPLKB010000030.1, from coordinate 36,805 downwards.
CAAGGCAAAAATGACATAATTGAATGTTTACCATCCCCTGGTTCACTTCATTGCTGTTTTCTCTTGTACTTGACATCTACGACCCGTAAGCCTTTCACAACCTTGACAACGCATTGTTTGTGTCATATAAAAATGAAAAGCTTAAATGACGGTTTAATGCTTCAAGAAAAAAAGGAGGTTTTTCAATGAGTAGGAAAAAGTTATTGCTGGTTGGATTTATTATTTGTATAAATATGTTTTGGACCGGCACTGCTTTCAGTGAAGCCGATATTGACACGAACAAGGCATGCAGTTACTGTGGAATGGACAGGGGGCAGTTCTCCCACAGCAGAATGCTTATAATTTATGATGACGGCACAGAGCTTGCAGTTTGCAGCCTCCATTGTGCTGCCGTGGATCTTGCCATTCATCTCGATAAAACACCAAAGACTATCAAGGTCGGCGATTACAATACAAAAAAGCTCATTGATGCGGAACAGGCCCTCTGGGTCATTGGCGGCACCAAGCCTGGCGTCATGACCAAACGAGGCAAATGGGCATTCGAGAGGAAGGCAGATGCTGACGCTTTTATAAAAGCTAACGGCGGGAGTATTGCCACGTTTGATGAGGCCATTAAAGCGACTTACGAGGACATGTATGCAGATACGAAGATGATCCGGGAAAAAAGAAAAATGATGAAACAAAAGAAAATGAGCCATTAGATGTGATTTTCAGGGGCAACAATGTTGAAGCGATCCCTTTTTGTTATTATTTTGATCAGTCTTACATGGGCGATGGTTCTGTGGGGGGAGGAAAAAAATCCTCCACAACCGGGGCCGCGCGATAAATGTCCCGTATGCGGTATGTTCGTGGCAAAGTATCCTGATTTTGTTGCACGGATAGACTTTAAAGACGGCTCATTTGCATTTTTTGACGGAGCTAAGGACATGTTCAAATATTACTTCAATCTAAGCAAATATAACCCTAAAGCGAGGAGAACCGATATCGGCTCAATCTATGTGACTGACTACTACGGGTTAAGCTACATTGACGGTTTGAAAGCATATTATGTCCAGGGAAGCGACGTCTACGGACCCATGGGGAGAGAACTGATACCATTTGAAAAGGAGGGGGAAGCAAAGGGGTTTATAAAGGACCATAAAGGCAAAACATTACTCAGATTCCAGGAAATTTCCGATTCGATCATAATAGGGCTCAATTGATATTCAAAAGAAAATCCAACATTTTCCTCCTGTGGCTTGCAGCTAACGTCTGCGCGTTGCTCATTGTTTTTGTTCATGCTCATTTTAGAGGCCTGAACGATGCGCTTTTCCTCAAAGAGCGTACGAGAATAGTGGAAAAGTATGGACTGACGGACCTTTGTCTTTTTACGGACGCGCAATACACCAGAAACCCGGCTATGGCTGATTTTGCCACACCTTTTCAGGACCACCCCTCATCTATGGAACACTTTCCTTCAGGATCGATAATAGGGCCTCCGCCGCGCCTCACAAAATGCAAACCGGGGGGAATGTGATCTGGGTTGAGAAGCAGAGAAATATCATCGACTTTGCCCTTTCCTCGCTCTTGCGGAGATGGGGAAAAAACCTTGCGTTACTGGCAGTCTATACGATAATAGTTTTAATTCTGGCATCTATCTTTTTTTTCACCACATCTATAAAGAGAGAGGCGTCTATTATTCTGCAGGGCAGTCCTGAGATCGTAGTGCAGAAGCTTGTTGCCGGGCGGCACGATCTCGTCCCGGAGGATTATATTCGTATCATAGAAGGGATCACTGGCGTACGCAATGTGAAAGGGCGCTTGTGGGGTTATTACTACGAACCGTCAACCGGGGCTAATTATACTCTGATAGCTGCTAAGGATTATGAGGCCAAGACGGGTATTGTTGCTATAGGTCGGGGTGTTTCAAAAGTTCTCGATGCACAAAAAGGAGACTTTATGCCGCTTAAGGGTTTTGACGGCTCATATATGACGTTTGAGATATCTGATGTTATGTCTTCTGAGTCGGAACTTGTTTCATCAGATATAGTGGAAATATCCGAAAGGGACTTCAAAAATCTCTTTGGTATAAAGAAAGGATATTTCACAGACTTGACCCTGGAGGTGAGAAACAAGAAGGAATTGAGCACCGTGGCGGACAAAATAAAAAGGCTCCTTCCGGATACCCGGCCGATTCTTCGGGATGAAATTGCACGAACCTATGATGCAGTGTTTGATTGGCGCGGAGGGCTGCTGATATTCATCATTGCCGGGGCCATCCTTGCCTTTGTCATCCTTGCATGGGACAAGGCGACAAGTCTCAGCTCTGAAGAAAGGCGGGAGATCGGTATACTGAAGGCAGTAGGATGGGAAACATCCGAAGTAATTTCCATGAAATTGTGGGAAGGCATGGTTATTTCTCTCTCTGCTTTTTTGATGGGGATTGTATTTGCCTACCTCCACGTGTTTTTTGCCTCATATATTTTTTTTGAGCCGGTTCTTAAGGGATGGTCCGTGCTGTACCCGCATTTCCGCCTCATCCCTTACATAGACCCCTATCAGGTAGCAGCATTGTTTTTCCTGACAGTTGTCCCCTACACTGCGGCTACTATTATCCCTTCCTGGAAAGCGGCAATTGTAGACCCTGATGAAGTAATGAGGCTTTAGATACGCCATGATTGAGCTGAGACATGTAACGAAGATTTTTAATAAAGGCAACTCAAACGAGTTTATGGCCGTCGATGATATCAACCTTGCCATAGATTCCAATATGGTAACGGTTTTGAAGGGTCCCAGCGGATCGGGGAAGACGACTCTACTGAGTATCATCGGCGCCATGACAAAGCCGACAACGGGGAGAGTGGAAATCCTCAACCGTGAAATAACAAGCCTTCCGGAGCGGTTTCTCACGGAAATACGCCGTAAAACCTTTGGGTTCATCTTTCAGCAGTATAACCTTATCAAAGGTATGACAGCCCTTGAGAATGTTATGATTCCTGCCTATCCTTGCGGAGAGAAACACGCTGCTCTAAAGAAAAGGGCTCTTGAACTCCTCCACCTTTTCAACATATCCCTAAAAGCATCCTCCAGGGTAGAATGGCTGTCAGGAGGGGAAGCCCAGCGTGTTACCATTGCACGGGCGCTGATCAATAATCCGAGCATTATCATCGCAGACGAACCTACCGCACACCTCGATACGAAGCTGTCCAGTGAATTTATCGAAATCATGGCAAGGCTCAACAGGGAAGGGAAGACAGTCCTTATCGCAAGCCACGATCCTCTTGTTTTCGAGTCAACCGAAGTAAACAGGGTGATAGAACTCCGTGATGGAAAGGTACTGGCCGCAGGGACACGCCCATGATCATGCAGCCCGCTGTTATCGCCCTTTTTATCGGTTCTATAATTGTGAGCTACATGGTTTTATATGCTGCCTGGTACGGGGTGAGCATTTTGAGAAACTGGGATTTACAGGATGGCAGTGAACTGCAATTGAGCCTGGAAAGAAAAACATACCTTATTTCAACTATCATGAGTTACGCTTTCGGTTTTCAGCTCCTTTCGCTTTTTTTGTTCATCTTTACAGCCGACAAGCTGAGCAGCCTCTTTGTCGGCGCCATGTGTGCGGCAGGAACATTGAATGTAAATGGTTTCGGGTACCCCACCATACTACTTAAAATATTTAACTTCCTGCTCGGTGGAGTATGGCTCATATTGAACTACACGGATAACAGAGCTGTTGATTACCCTTTAATAAAAACGAAATACCTATTGCTTCTCATAATAACGCCTTTTATTTTTGCAGAGATGTTCACCCAGGGCGCCTATTTTCTTAATCTTAAGGCCAATATCATTACATCATGCTGTGGAAGTCTCTTCAGTCCGGAAAGTACAGGAATAGGGGCAAGCCTTACGGCGCTGCCAGGTATACCCATGAAGATCCTTTTTTGTGCCGTCATGACGATTACCTTAATGTCCGGGCTCTATTTCTTCCTTAAGAGCAGGGCATTAGCCGGACTATTTTTTTCCATTATGACCCTGGTTACCTTTGCGGTATCAATCGCGGCACTTATTTCATTCATCTCACTTTATTTTTATGAGCTGCCGACGCACCATTGTCCCTTCTGTATCCTGCAGAAAGAGTATCATTATATCGGGTATTTGATATATAGCACACTCCTCGGGGGAGTTGTGGCCGGCACTGGTGTTGGTATGCTTATACCTTTCAGATACATAGAAAGTCTCTATGAAATTGTTCCCCGTATTCAAAAGCTGCTCACCCTTATGACTCTTATTCTTTATCTCATTTTTGCTGTAATCACAATCTGTGCCATGTTATTTACCGATTTCAGACTCGAAGGTTATTAAGATACCAGGGGACGCCGCTTACATGACATAGATGCTTATGGTAAATTACATAGGCATACATCACTTGATGGCGAGAAGTTCGAGTTCAAAGATGAGTGTCGCGTTCGGCCCGATGTCGCGGCCCGCGCCCCTTATTCCATAAGCCAGCTCGGGAGGAACGAAAAGTTGCCACTTGGAGCCGACCGGCATGAGCATCAATGCCTCAGTCAAGCCAGGAATCACACCTAAGACCTTGAAGACAGCAGGCTTTCCGGTGCGATAGGAACTATCAAATTCGGTTCCCTTGATGAGGGTTCCCCGGTAATGGCACTCCACCATATCATTCCCCGATGGCTTCTTGCCGTCGCCTGCCTTGAGGATCTTGTACTGCAGCCCGCTCGGCAGGGTGACCACGTCCTCCTTTTTCTTGTTTGCGGCCAGGAAGGCGTCGCCCTCTTGCTTGTTTTCAATGGCTGCTGCTTTCATTGCCTGTGCGTGCATCTGTTTTAGTTCAGCTTGATACGCGTCCAGGGTGCTGCGGAGTTCCTCTTCGGTTAAAAGGAGCTTGCCGCCTGATTGAGCGTCCATCATGCCCTTGATTACGAACTCAAGATCCGGGTCAATTTCCTGCTGCTTGAAGTTCCTCAGCACACTGACCCCGATACCATAGTTTATCTTATCCTTTTGTGTTTTTAGAACAGATTCTTCCGCTGCATTTGCCGCAACAGCAAGAAACAAATAGCCTAAGATCAATATCCCTATAGTGCTGCTCAGTTTCCGTTTCATCATCCTCCTTGTGTGAAAATGTAATTTATTTATTGTAATCTCTGTTTTTTAGAACCTTTAAACAATTCTGATTAAAATATTCGATTCTGAAGTCGTTTGCCATCAGAAGAGATACACCAATTAAAGGTTTTCAGAATTTTTAAAGACAACCATTAAAAGATCGTCTCATTATGGTAAAGAGATGATCTCCTTTATAGTTCAACCACCATTCCCTCTGCACAGGGAAAACACTCCGCTGGACTGCCGGCCCGGCTTATTTGTTCCCGGCAGTAATCCGCCTGCTGATCCATGTCATCGTCTGTGCGGTCCGGATCGTGATGAAACAGCCCAAAACGTTTAACACCGGCATCGATTGCCAAATCTGTGGCATCTTTGTATGTGGAATGTCCCCATCCTCGGGTGTGCTTATATTCTTCAGCCGTATATTGGGCGTCATGAAAGAGCAGGTCAACATCGCGGCAGAATGCAACATATTGCTCATTTGACAAGCCGCCTTTATGCTGAAATCCCAGTTCATTGTCACTCAGGAACACAAATGCCTTTCCGCTTTCGACAAATTTAAAGCCATACCCGCCGCCAGGATGATTCAGGGGAAAGGCGCAAAATTCCATACTGCCAATCATGCAATTGCCGTTTCCTGACTTAGGCTGATCGCAACGGTAGTTGAAGTTGGCCTTCAAATATTTAAAATCAATTGGGAAATAAGGGGCTTCCATCTGGCGGGACAGGTATCTGCGTATCGCGTCCTGTGAATGAGGCCCGCTGCAAAAGGTAATATTGTAATGATCGGAATAGGCCGGTTCAAAAAAAGGAAAGCCTACCAGGTGGTCCCAGTGCGGATGTGTCAGGAAAAAACGAACATCCGAGATATCCTCTTCCTGCCTAAGGGCTTTCCCGAGATTGCGCAGGCCGGAACCGGCGTCAACAACAAAGACCTGTCCCAAAACGGAGCGTATCTCCAGGCAAGTAGAATTGCCCCCGTAACGAAGAGTATTGAGACCGGGTGTTGTTATGGATCCACGGCAACCCCAAACTTTAATTTTCATTCTCCCATCCTCCTGATTCATGACCGGGCATATTCATAAAAAACTTTCAGGTAATTTCCTAAATCCTGCACAAACCCGATTCGTTCTATTTGTTTTCAGATTTGAGCACAGCCGGATGCTCCTTTTCAAAGATAAACATCGCATGATTGTAATCAGGGGACAACTCCTTTGATATCGGGAGTTGTCCCCTGAAGTTGAAGTCTTGTCTGTGCAATGACAGGCTATGGTACCAAGATCATCGGCCGCATGAAATCGTTCTCTTCATGGCCCAGGATGTGGCAATGCCATACGTACTCATGACCAAAATCGGTCATTGCATTGACGTAGACTTTCGCATTTCCGTCTGCCGGGTCTATTAGTGTGAGATTGGTTCCTACCAACCTAGTCGGATCCAGAAGACGATTACTGTTGGGAATAGCAAAGGGAAGTGTAGGTAGAACCGCTTTGAATCCAACAATAACGTCTTCCAGTGGTTTCATCCTGACGGTTTCTTTCCAGCCCAGTTCGTTTGGTTCAGGTGGTCTTATTGCCCCGTCCCAGCCGACCCGGTTGATGAGCTGCACGTTAAACAGGTGGAAGTGAACAGGGTGGGTGTCAACACCGTTATGAGTAATCTTCCAGAGTTGGGTCTCATTGTTATTAATTGTCTCGGTAACCGGATCTACGTACCCCAACGGGATTGTTGTTTGTATATTATTATTGGTAAAAGGCAGTTCGACTCCCAGTGTAGCGTTCATCCGTCCGTAGGGGTCCCACAGTTCCTGGATGGCCTTGGAGTTAAAATTGATCGTATTTGATGCTCCTCCAATTGGCTTGAAAGTCATAGAGTTGTCCTGGATGTGTGCATACTGGGCGCCGACAACAACGTTATTTGGTGCAGGATATGTCGTCTGCGGCACAATAGGTTTGGGCTGAGTCGCATTGAAGGCGGTTTGCATCGCTGTGGTCAAAGTGGCCATCTTAGCCGTGTCATTGTAATATGGTGTCGTTGCAGAACCAGATGCCACCTGGAATTGCATGATGGTCCGGGTATTGGGGCCATATCCTGCCGCAGTCGTAGGAGCACCGCCCATCCAGGTATTATCCTGGTCTCCCGTGAAATAGTCATAGCGCGGGTCAAAAGCCGGATTGGGCGCAGGTGCATCGTTATAGAGAATGACGTTTTTACCGGGGAAAGCGGAGAAGTCGATGATGACATCGGCACGCTCTGCCGGTCCCAACAGGAGCGTCTGGTTCAGGATATCGAGAACCACGATGGTTCTCCGGTTGTATTCATAGCCAACCGGCTGATTATTGAGCACCACCGGCGCAGGCAGCAAACCGCCTTCGGTGCCTATCTGGATCATCTTCGGACCTGCATAGGCAGGATCAGGCACACCGCCTGCCCTTCCATCCGTAGGCCATGTATCAGGGAAGCAGCCTGCCGGCGAGTTGGCGCCTGCATTGAAGGCATCCACACCAACAATTTTCCAGTTCAGATCGGGTACTTCATTGAAGTATTGCCCGCTCAAAATTTCTATCCCATTCATGAACCAGACGTAATCCTGACCAGTCGCAGTATTCCTCCAGAGGATGTCAGGGTTGCCGTCACCATTAAAGTCACCCACACCAACAAGTGCCCAGTTAGGATCGGGTATTTGATTGAAATATTGCCCACTCAAAATTTCTATTCCATTCATGAACCAGACGTGATTCTCACCGGTCACAGTATTCCTCCAGAGGATGTCAGGCTTACCGTCACTATTAAAGTCACCCACACCAACAATTTTCCAGTTCAGATCGGGTACTTGATGGAAGTATTGCCCGTCCAAAATCTCTGTCCCATTCATGAACCAGACGTGATTCTGACCGGTCGCAGTATTCCTCCAGAGGATGTCCGGGTTGCCGTCACCATTAAAGTCACCCACACCAACAAGTGCCCAGTTCGGATCGGGTACTTGATTTAAGGATTGCCCGCTCAAAAACTCTATCCCATTCATTAACCAGACGGAATTCTGACCGGTCGCAGTATTCCTCCAGAGGATGTTAGGCTTACTGGTTCCATCGTTGCATGTGCAATTAGTTGCAAGCGTCGGAGAACAGGCCGGACGCGAGGCTGCGGTAACCATTGGGACTTCCTTGCCAACGCCTGCTCCGGTTGTGATCATGGGATCGGCCACATACAGCTGCAGATTGAGAGGTCTGTCATTGCAGGCATTAAGAATTCGGAACCGATAAGCTGTCGGGCTCACCGGAAGGTAGGGATAGGCAGTGCCGTTGACCAACATGGTGTCCATGAATGCTTCAGGTGTGCCGGTCACATCCCACTGGTATACCGGTGGCGTGCTGTGCGCCGCATCCACGATTACCGGCGGCCAGAACCAGGGGCCCCAATCCCACCTGCCGAAATTGTTTGCTCCGCTGTTGTCCGGATTATCAGGCCACTGATTCGTCTCATATACGTGCGGATACCAGAGGTCACCGGATACTCCCCATTTGGCATTTGTCCACTTGGCATCCTGGACTGCGATGTCGGCTGGCACAAAGGTCTTGTCCTGGATGATAAGTGGAATACCATAAGTATAAACACCTCCGCCATTATTAGGGATTGGCGATTTAAGGCCAGAGTTGTTACCCGAGGTATTGGTCCCCAGAATAAAATCTTCCTCTGTCTGGTCGTATAAAAGATATCCCGCGGCCTCGCCGGCATAGACATTGAGACGGGTGAGCCCATAGGCATGATCATGATAGAACATCAGTCGGCCGCTCTGCTGGTTGGTGTAATAAAAAGTAGCCGATCCTTGTACCAGACCGTTTGGATCCGGCATATCAGGAACGTTTTGCTGGCTCACACCTTTTTTGTAGGGGGTTGAATCTCCTGACGGGGTGATCCATTGGTGGGGTGTACCGTCGCTGATCCATGGCGTGACGCCGCCATGTAGATGGATGGTGGCACGGTTCTGTGTATAACTGGCACATGTTGCGCCAGGGAGAGATGGATCACAAGGTGCGCCAGCAGCGGACAAAGGTCCCATCCCTGCACCCATATACGTGGTATCTACAGGAATGAATAGGTCACCGGCGCCATTTATGCCAAGCTCATTTAAAAACTTGATACGCACCGGCTTTCCATTTCCCGCCACGCCCGCCGTTTTGGTAGGATCGTACGTTTTGGCCAAGATCAGGGGTCCCAGATACTGTGTAGAATGGTCTGTTCCATTCTTCTGATAATAACCTCTGAGTTTGGTAGCTTTGGGCAGGTTCGTATGCATTTTTTGGGTATAGTCCTTCAGTCCGATCTCGTAGTAATCAGATCCCGAATAGGTTGTCGTATCAGGAGTGGCAACAGGGATATATTGCCCAAGACCATTCGCGTTCGCCGATCCCAGTCCCGGCAGCTTGTCGACAAACTTTGCAAGGGCTGTTCCAGAATCTCTTGTAGCACTGCACACGCCGGCAGCGTTACAGTACCGATGCGTGCCTAAAGGACTGTTGGCGTAAAACGTGCCGCCGCTCGGCGTTACCGAAGCATCTGTCCCTGCCAGTGTCCCCGGGCCTGCCTGAGCGAGGTTGACCCCTAAGGGATTGGCAGCAACGATCACCAACAAACTTACAAGTAAAATCCATCCTGGTCCTTTCATATTAGTCTCCTTTTACGTCTGTTTTTTTGAATGCCGCTTGCACAGGAATGACGGATAAAGTGCTTGGTTGCAGAATTCAAAGGTCTCGTTGTTTGCATTTTGTCATTTCTTCGCTAAATATAATTAAGTATCATTAGGCGGTAAAGCAATACCAGTTTATATCAAACATAATACCAGCTAAATACTGGCATTATGTAATTAATAACAGGTGGGATCTGAGATTGACCTTTTTGTTTCCAAGGCCGAGCTTTTTTCTGATGTTTTCGCGGTGAAAATTGATCGTTCTGTACGATACGTTTAAAATAGATGCCATTTCTTTGCTGGTCCTGCCGCTCTGAATCATGGTGGCAATCTGAATTTCCTGAGGGGTCAGATTGTATTGAGCCGTGGAAAGGTGGCGCAGGAAAGGAGAAAAAATATCTTTCAGATTACTTTCCAAAATATCTATGAGGGTCTTTTGCGTGATGCCCAACTGACTTGCTTTCAGTTTCTCCAGATAGGGGGTAACAAGCTCGTTCATATTTGCCAGAATTCTCTGTTCGGTCTCGGTCTTTTCCGCTTCCCGATGCTGCAGCAGAACTTTCAGGGCCGTATTCAGTTCCTCCAGCTCCGCCGTCCGTGTTGCCACCAGCTGTTCCAGTTGCTGATTGTATGTATCCAGTTTGATTTCCAGTGTTTTTTGCTGGGTGATGTCCTGGTTGCTGGCGCGGCGGCCAAGGGATTTTCCGTCAGGGTTGAATACCGACTGGCAGATGTGGCTGATCCAACGCTCCTCGCCGTCCCGGGTGATAATGCGGAAGTCAAGGTGGCAAACCTCTCTGGTGATGCATTCCTGCTCATGTCTGGCCAGAAGCGCCCAATCGTCATGGTGGGCAATCTTCGTCATAAGATCGGGATCGTTCATGAATTCTTCTACGCAGTAGCCCGTCATTCTCTTACAGGAGGAAGAGACATAGATATAGCGGCCGTCGTCGCCGCTCCAGGTTTCCCAGTTATAGGTAAAGTCAGCAACGGTGCGAAACCTCTCCTCACTTACCCGTAAGGCTTCTATTGACCGATTCCGCTGTATGATGCTCCACATGTTCTCCAGAAAGATATGGATATGGAGGTAATCGGATTCAGTGTATTCTGCCCGCTTGTTTGCAACCGCGGCAACAGCAACGACTTTACCTCCATCGACAATGGGAATGCTCATCAGGCGCGACAAAGCTACATGGCCGTCGGGGCAGCCCTTCTTGCGGGGATCAGGTTTGTTGTAGTCATTGATGGTCACCGGCTTGCGCTGTCTTATCGCCTCTGCCCAGATTCCGGCATTCCCGCAAGGGAATTCCACCGGTTTATTATCCATGGCGCAGGTTTCCATGACCTTTTCCGACCATAAATGGGCCGTCATCAATGTTTCATCTTCGCTGATTAACCCGAAGAATCCCAGTTCGCTCTCGCTGATTCTGATGCACTCTTCAATCACGAAAGAACTTATTTCCTGGATTTGTGTATCCGCCATCTGGCATATATAGAGAAGTTTTTTGAGCTGATTTCTCTCCCTGAAAAGAGCTTCATCGGCCTGGCTGCGTTCAGTCTCCCCCTGACGGCCCAATTCAACTGTATTCGCCGGGAGATTATTCTGCTTTCTCATTGTGTTTCCTCACTTGTTTATTGGAGACGGAGGGTTTACTTTTCATTTAGCAACTGCTGTATCCTCTGCCTACGCGATATCTGAGGTGTACCGGGAGTCTGGGGCGCCACAGTCGGTGCGGGGGTAAGAGACGCTGCTGCTTTTGAAGACGTAGCACTTGCTGGAGAAGCTGCAGGCGGCGAGGATGTTGAGGGCAAAGTGCTTGCCGGCTCTTTCGAAGCCATTGATGCCGCTTTTTCCGCAGACTTCCTTTTGTTCTTATCGTCCAGTAATACTACCAACTTGTCATCTCCCTTTACAAGGATGATCCGGTCCGGCTCAACCTCCCGGAGGACAAAGCCACTCACAGTGTCTCCTTTCTTTAGTTGCATCTGGCGCTTTCCCCGGCCCGGTGTCGAGCGAGCGGTTTTCCTGTCTTCGATGAAGGCTACGCTCATGGTATCCGTGATCAGGACTCCATAGAGAACAATCTCCGGCAATGGAACAGAAACCTTCTGAGAGGGTATTATCCTGTCAGGATGGAAAAGGTTCTGCTCCGCAATCATCATGAAGTCGGAAAACGGGGAGGTCTGCGCGCTTGCCTGTTTTTCCTCTTCTCCGATTGAGATATGTTTGCCTGTAGGCATAGTCATTTCTGTGCTCATTTTTTTTAAGAGGGGCAGTATGGCATACTGCGCCATTAAGGCAAGGGCTACGATAAGCCCAATATTCAGAAGATGGATGCTTTTAAAAAGATATTTTAAATATTGCATGTTATCTTTTTACCTTATTCTGTTGGATTGAATCAGTGATCACACTAATATGGCAGGCTATCATCCTGGTCAAGGGTTGAATTATTGCATTTTAGCGTTTGCTGAATTTTGAGATCTCACTGGATACAGCGATGGCTGATATCTTTAATTTTACCTGGAGCTCCCTTGGTTCCCGGTAATCTTTTATTCTCACATCAAGCTCTCTTATCGTAAGAAACGGTGTTTGCGTCTCTATCGCGTAAATGGCGTCACTGAGCGACCTTATATCGGGCATGGCCGTATCGATGGTGACGCTGATAATTTCGAATTTTCCGAGGTCTTCGGGTTTCTCAACACGCTCGCTGGATATGGTCCCACCCCTGCTGCTGATGATTCCTTTAACAGTGTTCTGCAATGCCGCTGCTGCAAGGGGGACGGTTTGACCCTCAATAATTTTCCCATCATCCGCTTTTCTTATTTCTTTCAAAGCATCGAGCCTTTTCTCAAGCTGCGGTTTCTGAACGATCAGGGCCAACTGTTTTTCGAGACCCTTTGCCTTGAGCTCATATATTTCCCTGGTGGCTGTCTGCTCTGCCCGGATCACCAGAAAACCATACTCATAGATAACAAAGCCAAGAAGGATAAGTGTGAAGGGAAGAGCAATTATCAAAATCCTGCTTTTGTGCCTCACGGTTTTATGTTCTCCGCCTTTTCCTTTTTCAACCCTTTTATTTCCATCTTAATGGCAAACCGGTCAGTATTCATTTTTTGGTCCCGTGTTGTCGTCGAGGCAAACTCGACCTTCTTGAAATTTGATGACCCTTCCAATTTTGAGAGAAGCTCTGCAGCGGCACTCGCGTAGCCTTCAATATCCACTGTTGTTTCGGTAATTCTCACCCGCGTCAGCCATGATGTCTTCGGAAGAACGGCTGTCAATTCCTTCAGGATCGCCAACGTCATAGGGCTGTTTTGTTTGAAGCTGTTGATCGTTGCAATTTCACCTGCCAATAAATCCCCTTCTTTTTTTATCGCCTCAACCTTTCTGACATCCCCTTTGATCAAGGCCGTCCGACGGTCAATTTCATGACCCCTTGTCTTTTCAATCTGGAGCGGTGCAACAAGGTAGAAAATTCCCGTGGCAATCATGACAAATAAAAGAAATGCTGAAACACCCATCGGCGCTTTTGATCTTTTCTGCGTTCCTTTACCGAGCAGGTCCAGCTTCCAGGCCTTTGGCCATAAGGACTCCAGGACCCCTCCGAGAGCTGTGAAAGGCAGTTCCCGTACAGTTTGCAGATTCTTTGCGAACAGCGGCGCCATGTTCAGGTCTTGCAGGTTTTTGACCGGCAGGGCAAGTTTTCGCTCCGGCATCACCTCCAGCCCGTCCCTGAAATCAGCTATCAGTTGCAGGGGCTTCCCCTGTTCACTATGAGCAGCGATTAAAGGATTGATTGCCCCGCGGCTTGCCGCTGGGTAGTTTATTGCCGTCATGATGGCATCCGCCCATGTTTCCCCGTCATCGGCGCTGAAACTACCGTTGAATGCGGACATGATCAAACCCTCCTGGATGCGGCCTCCCTCATATCCACGCCTGTTAATCTCAAAAAAAAGGGCATCTGTTCCCTGCTCCAGATATGCCAAAAGAGCGCTAATACCGGAAATGTTGACGGTCAGCCTTTTCACCGGGATACCTTTTTTCCTGAGGGCTTCAATGTAGGGATTGACCACATCTGCTCTTGCTGCAACGAGAAGGATATGGATCCGATCGGCTTCTTCTCTCAGAATTCTAAAATCGTACAGGGCATTTTCCGGACTGAGGGACGTCAGCCTGTCCAGTTCATAGGAAATAACGTTCGGGAGATTTTCTTTTACAGCAAGTGGAAACTCTACTGACTGTACAATGGCCCATAACTTGGGAATGCTGAGAGTGATTTCCGTTTTATTTGCCTTCAGGTCATTGATAGTTGTGCTGACAAGTTCGGCGATATGCTCCGGATCAGGACGCCGGTCGTCTTCAAATGGAAATTCCCGGAAACCCTTCATCTGCACACGTGATAAAAACATCGATCCGTAAGCAATGGAAAGACCTGTCATTCCGATGGAAACACAGAGGTTTTGTGCTGGAAAAATAATACCCTCAACAAGGCTGAACGTCAGCACCTTCCATAGGCGACGTATCGTCTTTGTCAGGCTCAACCTCGAGGAGACGGCATAAATTCTTAACGTTTTAAATCCGGTGGCTTCTTTCATAGTATTGCCTATGCCGGGCTCTTGTAGAAAATTGTACGGTATTTGTCGGCACTTTCCATGATAAAGGTTGCTCTGATGGTGTATCCTTTCCTCTTATCTTCCCGGTAGCCCACTGCGTCGATGGTGTAGATGTTTGAATCCCCCGCTCCGATATACGGCATCATGGTATCATAACTTTTATCAAAAAGCGCTTGCAGTTGCTGAACGAATTCTTCGGGTTTTGATTCTCTAAGGGCTATGATGCTGTCTGCCAGGTCGGCGGTCATGCCTGGAATGGCGATCAGCACCTCTCTTGGCGCTGTCTTTACATTAATTTTGTTTGTCGCTGAATGTACCGTAAGCATTGGAGCAATGCCGCTTTTCCCATCATCTCCGAAGAGGATCTGCGGGGTCATCCCTTTGACGAGTAACAATTCCTCCAGGGTATCAAAACTGGCATTTTTTGCCTGGTAGGGGTCCGGCAGGGACAGATAATAATCGTTTTCAGCACCGTTCAGCCGATGCAGATCATCAGCGTCTTTCCAATCCAGGATTGAATCTACCAAGGCATCCGCCTCCTGTCCGGGGATACCCCTGTTGACGAGGAGATTGTACATGATGACCCTGGTATTGTCGGACAGGGCATTAATATTGATCTTTCCGGATTCGTCCATGATACAAAATGTATAGAAGCCATCCCCTATAGGGCTCTGATAAACCCGGCCATCCACCGGTAACACCTCTCGACCCTCTATGATAACTTTCTGATTTTTGTTGAAATTCCGATAAAAGATCTCCATGAGGCCCCTTTGAATGCCAGCTTCTGCAAGAAATTTGTTTTCTACCTCTTTCTTGAAAGATAATGCAGAATACGCATCTGTCCTCACCGTTGCGGAAAATGAAAGAACGATAACAGTCAAAAATACCAGAATCCAAAGAACCATCATCAGGGCGATGCCTTGCTGGGAAGTTACCAGGGAATTAACCCCTCCGGTTTGTCTTTGCATGTTATACTCCATGTTACTGTGTGGTCCTCAGCAACGATTCTCTTGCTCTCATGGGAATAATCAGGGAAAGTTTCGTCACCCCCTGATAGATCTGAATCCTCACTTTTTCGGGGATGTCCGTCGTTTCCACCCACTGCGGCGTCCATTTATCTTCTTTTGTGGTAACCCTATCAAAATACTCGAAATAGATGTCATCCATGTCATCAAAGAGTTTCGTCTCTCTTTTGCTCTTGAGACCGATGACATTTTCCGACACATACAACACCTGTCTCCCATGATCATCAGATTCTATCCTGTAGGCGGCTATGACATAGCCTTGCCTTCCATCCCAGATGGAATAGTTTGTTGAAAATTGAAGCGATTTTCTGTCGCCCCTGAAATAGAATTCTCTACCGTTTTCCCCGTCATGTACGAGAGGAACCTCTGACTGAAGCTGCGCATCGATGATGCGGAGGGACATACGAAGCCGATTAAGGGAATCTATCTTTTTCTCACCAACTTCGACGGAACGATAGCCCAGCCGCATCGCACCGGTGACAATGACGACAATTATCACGATCAGGGAAATGGAGATCAGGAGTTCCAGGAGTGTAAAGCCACGGACATTCACAATTTGAATCCTGTTTTATTTGTAAGCTTGACCGTTCTCAACGTCAGGGACCTTTCTTTAACGCCTTTCTGCCAGCGGATGGTCAGGTCGATCGCTAAAAGTTTTACCGCCAAATTGTCCGTCCGGTCAACAAGAACATTGGACACCTTCAGGTCCAACCGGTAACCCTCGCTTGTTACCTCGCTCCACGATTGCTCATTCAATTGATCATCGTCAAGGACCTGTCTCATCCTTGCCTCTGCCTGCATGGCAGCCAACCCGTAGTCTCTCGACAAGGATATCGTTCTCATATTTGTTGAAAAGAGCTGCAGGACATAGGTAACAGCAATACCCAGGATGGCGAGGGCCACAAGCACTTCCAGGAGGGTGAATCCTTTTTGGTTGAATTTTGTGAATCTTGAGGTCATATCTTGTATTTTTCCATTTTGCTAAATTTTGGGGCTTGACCCAAATATTCGCGATCCGGCCACCGGGTCCGTCCAGATGCTTAGTTTTTTCCTGTTGTTCCACAGGACAACCACTCCTCCGCCTCCTCCCCCTATGACGGGAAACACGAGGTGATATCTTCCTTTTAAAATTTCTCCCGAGAAAGGGTCTACCACCTTGATTTGGACATCCCGGGGAATCTCCCTGGCCGCATAACCCTCAATGCCATAGCGCTTTGCGTCCAGATCGATGGTGATAATCTGTTTTTCATGATTGATCCTGGCCAGGGATTGGGCGTGCTTCATGGTTGCCGACATCTCTCTTGCAGTTGACATGATTCTGACAGACGGCAGGCTGCCTGAAAAAAATACAGTGGACAAACCGAGGATCAGGGTGATGAAGAAAAGAACCACCACAAGTTCAATCATGGTAAATCCGGCTCTCATTACACAGGGAGGTCGGTAATGCTGAAGATAGCGACAAGCATGGAAATGACTATAAAACCAATTATCAGACCCATGATCAGAATCATGGCAGGTTCCAGGAGACTCACAAATCGCTTGATCGTCTCCTGCAGACTTTTTTCATACGCCGCTGCAACTTTGAGAAGCATAGTGTCCAACTGACCGGTCTCTTCACCAACCTTGATCATGGACATGGCCAGGGCAGGCAGGACTCCTGCCTCCGTAAGCGGCGCCGAGATGCCCTTGCCTTCCTTCGCCCCTTTGGAGACGGCACCCAGGGCAGAGGCAATGACTTGATTCCCTATGACATCTCTGGCGTTGTTCAACGCTTGAAGGAGGGGCACCCCGCTCTTCAGAAGCAAACCAAGGGTTCTGCAGAATCTGACCGTTTCAAGCTTTCCGATGAGCTCACCCATAATTCGGATCTTGAAGGCATCCCATCGGTACCGGCCCCCATCGGATTTGAGATAATAGCGGAAAGCAACCCATCCTGCAGCTATTGTCAGCAACATGATCCACCAGAATGCTCTCAAGCCTTCGCTGAGGGAAAGAAGAATCTGGGTCGGCAGAGGGAGGGCACCGCCAAGCTCGGCAAAAATGACAGAGAACTTGGGGAGCACAAAGGTAAGTAAGATGATGATCGAAATACCCCCCGTGATGATCAGGATAGCCGGATAGATCATGGCTGAAATAATGTGTTCCCTCAACTCCCTGGATGATTCGAGATATTCATTCAGCTTTTCCAGAATGACGTTTAGTACGCCACTGGCTTCGCCCGCTCTGATCATATTGACATACATCCGGGGAAAGATCTTTGGATACTTCTGAAGGGCGTCGGAAAAGGTATTTCCCTCCCGGATGGATTTCAGAAGAGATTGAACAACACCTTTGATTTCATCACTCCCGGAGACATCCGAGACGATTTGGAGGCTTCTGTCAAGGGTTAACCCCGCATTGAGCAGGACGGACAGTTCCGTAGTAAACGCCTGAAGATCTTTTCTGGAGGACCGGAGATGGATTTTTGTCCTGATGTTTTCTTTCTGTGCCGTGACTTTAATAGGAATGGCGCCGGCATCTTTCAGCCGCTCAATCACTGCTTTATCGTCCGCTGCTTCGATGACGCCCTCAACCATGTTGCCGTCCCTCGTCGATGCCTGGTAGGAATAGATAGCCACCTACGCTCCCTGTGTCACTCGGAATACCTCGCTCAGCGTTGTAATCCCCTCTTTGACTTTCTCTATCCCATCCTCGTAGAGCGTTCTCATGCCGAGTTGTCTCGCCGCTTCCCTGATCCGGTTCGAGTCGGCGTTTTTGAGAATCATGTGACGGATACCTTCATCCACGGACAGCAATTCGTAGATGCCTGTTCTACCGTAGTAACCCGTGGAAGCGCACTTTTCACAGCCCCTTCCTCTATAAAGGGGCACATTGCTTTCAATCCCGAGACCGATAAGATCTTCTCTGCTGAAGCTCGAACGGTCTTCTTCTTTACAATCGGGGCAGATAACTCTCACCAGTCTCTGGGCCAGGATTCCTCTCATTGTTGAAGAAATCAGAAAGTTCTCCACACCGATATCAAGCAGCCTCGTGATGGCGCCTGGGGCATCGTTGGTATGCAATGTGGAGAAGACGAGATGCCCCGTCAGAGCAGACTGCATGGCTATTTCCGCTGTTTCCAGGTCTCTGATCTCGCCGATCATAATAATATCGGGGTCCTGTCTGACAATATGCCGGAGGATATTGGGAAAGTTCAGGCCGATCTGCGGTTTGATCTGGATCTGATTGATCCCTTTGAGTTGGTATTCGATGGGGTCCTCAACGGTAATAATCTTTTTGTCCGGTGAATTGATCCTGTCCAGAGCACCGTAAAGGGTGGTGGTCTTGCCACTCCCCGTAGGCCCCGTTACCAGAATAATACCGTTTGATTTGTTGATAAGCTGGTTAAAGGTAGAGAGGGTACCTGCAGGAAATCCGAGGCAATTAAGGTCAATGACGATACCTTCCTGATCGAGAAGTCTCATAACAACGCTTTCACCGTAAAGTACCGGAATGCTCGATACCCGGAGATCGATGCCCTTTTCCTTGATCATCATCTTGATGCGGCCGTCCTGAGGGAGCCTCCTTTCGGCAATGTCGAGTTTTGCCATAATCTTGATTCTGGAAACAATGGCAGCCTGCAGCTTCTTAGGTACCGATTCGATGTCATGCAAAACACCGTCAATCCTGTATCGGACCTTCAACTCATCCTCAAAGGGTTCTATATGCACATCGCTCGCCCTGCTTTCCACTGCCCTGGTAAGGAAGAGATTCACGAGCCTGATAATGGGCGCCTCGGAAGCGAGGTCTTTGAGATGGCCAATATCTTCTTCATCATCCCCTGCGAAATGAAGATCCGTTTCATCCATGGTTTCGATGATTTGATTGATATCCTGGGACTCCTTGCCATAAAATTTGGCGATATACTCATCGATGGCATGGACGTCTCCCGCGTAGACAATAACCTCCGGTGATACGGCTACCCGGAGAGCGTCGATAATCGCCCTGTCCTCAGGATTGGCCATTACGACGGTGAGGGCGTCGTCTTTAAACTCTATGGGAACAACCTTGTTTTCACGGATGAAACGGGAAGACAACCCTTCCATGATAAAGGGCACTTTGGGGAAACTTTCGATTTTCAGGAAAAAGGTCTCTTTACTCAAAGGTACATATCCTTAATAAAATACAATGGAAGTGAGGCATACAAAACTACTAAAATGAAAAGATTTATGGGAGTGGATTGATTGTTTGGCTGTTTTTAGAACTCCCCCCGAGTTTGCCTTTCTTCAGAAGCTCCTCATTCGTGATTCCCCCCTTGCCCGTGTCCGTGAATTTATTGATATAATCTGAAGTAAGGTCCTTTGCCTCCTTTTGACTTTTGACCACATGGGGTGTCAAAAGGATGATGATTTCCGTTCTCGTTTCATTATCGATCGTATTTCCGAAAAGAGAGCCTATGATTGGTATCTTGGATAGCCATGGAATGCCGTTCAACGACTTTGTCTTATCCTCTCTGATAAGGCCGCCAATAATTATAGTGTGGCCATCCTGCACGACCAGGTTAGTGGAGGCTTCCGTCTTATTGATGATAATGTCCTGCGTCGTTAAGGTGAGGGGTATGGTCTCAAAGGTGGAGACTTCCTGTTTTATTTCAAGCGAGACCAGTCCACTGTCATTCACTTGCGGTTTCACCTTCAGAATAATGCCGATGTCTCTGTACTGGATCGTCCTCTGAGGCGCGATAGTCGTTGAACCAAAGGTCTCCGACGTGACAAGGGGCACCTGCTGCCCCACTTGAATACGAGCTTCCTGATTATCCGATACAAGGATATGTGGTGCCGCAAGAAGTTTAGCCTTGGACTGCGACGCCAGGGCGGAAATAATATCTCTTATGTCGCCTTTGGAATCCGTTCCTACCAGATTCAATCCCGTTCCCGGAATCTTTGTCGGATTCAGGCTTGCAGGATTCAAGGCAATGGTCGAGGCCAGACCGAATACATTCGTCTTGATGGACCAGGCCAGACCGAGACTCAGATTATCCGTCAAGATAACCGAAGCGATCATGCCTTCGATCATGACCTGCCTCGGGACAAGATCGATCTTCACGATCGCGTCTTTAATAATTTCGTAATCTTCAGGGGTTGAGAGCACAATGACTGCATTGAGCGTTTCATCGGAAAAGATCCGTGTAATATCCGAGACAAGGGCTTCTCCGCCGTAAGGTTCCCTGGAACCGGGCTGAGTTGATTGGGGCACAGACATGGGTTGGGATGGAAGCGCGGATCTGGATTGGGATTGGGGTGCTGTTACAACGGTGGTCGCTTTTTCACCGGAGGAGGATTTTCCAGTTAGAAAGATCTGCTGAAGCTGTACGGCAATTTCCTTTGCTTTGCCGTTCTGCACATGATACACAAAGACTTGGGGTCCCTTTTTCTTCTGCTGTTCGTTGTCAAAAATCTCCACCAGTCCAAGAAGCCTCTTCACATTGGCGTCTGTATCCACCATGATAATCTGATTACTCTTAGGTACATCAATGACCACCGCATTTGCAGACAGAAAAGGTGTTACCAGTTTCACCACGTCCGAAGATTGCATGTAACGAATGGGCACCACCTGAAGCAATGCCTTGCCCGTCGACGGAATGCTCTTCGAATCCCTTCCAAGCTGGACACGGGCCGGCTCTTTTGCTATGTCACCGATGGGAACGATCCTGTAGAGGTTTGACTCTTCCACGACGGCAATGTTGTTGAGCCTTAGAATGACTTCCATTGTCGGCAGGACATTTTCACGTGCCACAGGCGTGATAGACCTGAATGTCACCCGTCCTTTGACACGGGGATCAACCACATAATTGACCCTTAAAATCTGTCCGAATATTGTTTGAATTACCTCATAGACATCGGCATCGTCAAAATTAAGGGTGACCTGACCGCCGTTGATGGTTGACCTCTGTTGCTGGATAAAGGGATGCGAGACTGGCGGCATTACAGCAGGGGAGGACACTATTTGGCCCTCATTTGCCGGAGAAGGTGATCCTGGAGGTATCACGGACCGAGGGGCCGTTGGCTGAGGCCCTGTTGACTGAGGGGCTGTTGACTGAGGGGCCATGCCGGGTGGCGGTCCTTTAGATGCGGGCAACTGAGGGGGCTGAACCTGAGGGGTCGCTGGTATGGTTGAGGGTGCAGCCGCTGGTATGCTTGAGGGGGATTCCTGAGCCCACACCGGTGGAAAAGGCATCACTACAGCGAGAATGACAACAACCTTCAGGATCAGGGCAATTCCTCGTCTCACAAGTAGATCGCCGCAATAATATTTATAAAATGAAATGCTATGCATAGTTACCTGTCACTCTTGTGTATCGGAAACACGTCATTCCCAGCTCACCACATCTTTGTCTTCACCTTCTCCAGCAGGGGTATCATCCCTCCCGTAGGAAAAGAGATCATATTCACCGTGGATACCGGGAAACAGGTAGTGATAAGGTTTTCCCCAGGGATCATTCGGCAGACTTTTTTTGAGATAGGGTCCCTCCCAGCGCTCAACACCAGGATTGACGGTTAATGCATTCAAACCTTCCTGGGTTGAGGGATATCTGCCGACATCAAGTCTGAAATGATCCAGCGCCTGTCCGAGCAATTCAATCTGGACCTTCGCAGCAGACTGTTTACCTTTACCTACCTTCGAGAAAAGCCTGGGCCCCACAAGAGCAGCAAGAAGGGCAATCATGACCATGACTACAATCATTTCCACAAGGGTAAAACCCTTCTTCCCTAAAAATAGGGACAGAAACCTGTTTTTTAACTTCATCATATCAACCATCATATTGATTCAACATATAAAACAAATATCTATATTTTAATACATTATTCTTTCGACGAAAACACTTTTAATTATTTTATGAAAATAAGGCCTTCCAGCAGTGTATCAACAGAAAAGAATAAAACTATTTATCTGTCCCTATTTGTTTTGGATTATCGAGCAACAGGATTACTTTCGGGGTGATATCCTTGAACTTCCAAATTTTCCTGCCTTTGTGATCTTTCAGGAACTTTTTTGCATCTCCTTCCTCTTAAAAAGGAATCGGTTCATGACCCATGGGTCCTTGAATATCGCTCCGGATTACGAAAAAGGCTTCCCTGGTATTGATTGATGTCTTCCTTTATCTGGGCCAAACACCATTCCTCCGAAGAAGAAGCAGACAGACATTGTGAGGTTCAGAACAAACATTTTTCTCATGCTATTTCTCCAAGGATTTTCTGAATTCACTCAACGGCTTGCCGTCATTTCTTGATCATGAAAATGAGATTTTTCTCAAGTTTTTGAAGGGAAAAGATAACGCAAAATTCATAACTGCCGTTCACGAGCATAGCTACCGCCATAGGAGCATATGGAGTTCCATGCGTGTACACATATTTTTTTTAAAAAGTAAGATGCTATCAATACTCGTTTCTCATGTAAAGAATCATGATATCATTCAGGTTATGCACTGTCAATATCTGCTTGAGACTCCACCACAATGTATTTGTCCTTGCCGCCCATCTCAACAATCTCACTGCCTTGACGAATATTATGAACAATATTCTCTCCATGCGATATAGTGGATGCTGCAAGTCTTTCAATAAGCCCCGGAGGAACGTTGTGAATCTATGAGATACAAGAATTGTGCCAGAAGAAACATACAAGGAGACTAATGCAATATTGTGAATGATATTAAATAAACCCTCTTTGATGAAACGTTTATGGAGCCATGGAAAGAAAGATATTTCTGTCTTGCATTGCAATAAACTGTCTTGCATTGCAATACTGTGTCTTATTTCATGAGACAAGAAAGGTATGAATCTGTAAGTTATCAATATAGTAAAAGCGCGCCTGCCGCGACTCGAACGCGGAACCTACGGATTAGAAGTCCGTTGCTCTATCCAAATTGAGCTACAGGCGCATTGTATATTTATTATAGCTGTTTTTATGCGCCCTTTCAATACAAACATCATTAAAGCAGTGATTTCAAATTCAAAACTTCAATTCAGCCATCAAAAGCAGACCATACTGACAGGACTTGCAGGAAGGAATTGCAGTACCGTAAATACACACCCTCCTCTTTTTGACTCAAGAACTATTTGCGAATATAAGAAATATTTAGTATTATAGGCATACCATGCGGCCTGCACATCATATAAGACTATTGATCGTATTCGCCATTTTTATTTTATTATTGCCTTTTACGGTACTGTCTAATGATTTTTCCTCTTTTGCAATCATCGGCGATACCAAAATCGGATCAACAGAATCCGTATATAAGCAATTTTTGAACATAATAAGCAAAAAAAATATAAATACTATTTTTCTTGTCGGGGATGTTATTGACAGACCTGGAAGCGAGAAAGAATGGGGCAGGTTTCTGGAGTTGACAGGGAAAAATTTCAACTTTCATATAGCGCCCGGCAATCATGACATCAATAGCGCTAAATCATTAAAAGTATTCAGCAATTTAATATCAAAACCAGTCTACCATTCTCTTTCTACAGAAGACGCCCATTTTATAGTTCTTTCCACTGAAACACCAGGTGAAATAAGCAGGGTAACGGGAAAACAGTTGGAATGGCTTAAGGAAGAGCTTAAGATAAACTCTTTATTTAAAATCGTATTTCTTCATAAACCCCTTTTCCCGACAATCTTCGGCAAGGGTTACTGCCTTGACAGGTATGCAGCAGATAGAGACAGCCTCCATGATTTGTTCGTGAAAAGCGGAGTGAATATAGTTTTTGCAGGTCACGAACATTTGTATAACAAAATCGAAAAAGACGGAATTATATATGTTACTACAGGGGGGGGAGGCTCGCGACTTCTCACATTCGATGAAGAATATGGAGGTTTCTTTCATTATATTATTGCAAAAAGAGAAAATGGAGGTTATATTTTCACCGTTTATGATATGAATGAATATCCGAAAGATAAATTTTCTATAAAAAAATGAGGTGAAATAATGGGTAGTGTTTTAAAATGGAGGAAAAAGAAAATTAGAAAACATAAATATAGAAAGCTAAGAAAAAGAACGAGACACCAACGGAGAAAATAAGAATCGCATAATCATTATATTTTCTGTGTCAATTTTTGCCCATCTTTTCAGTTTCGATAACTATCTGAAAGATGGGCAAACTTTTTAATTATTAGCAATATGTTTGAAGACTTCAAAACAGATTTTCCCTTTTCCAATACGAAGATATAAAAAAATTATAATTAAAATCCGACAATATCAGTCTACCTTCTTTTGAATATTTTTATTGTCTTCCTGACTTATTTAAAATATTTTATAAAAAGCTTGCAAATACATAAAGAAAAAGGCAAAATAAATTTATATGCCAAAAGATACAGTCGGAATAATAGTGGGTGGTGGGCCGGCGCCTGGAATTAACGGAGTCATAAGCTCCGCTACAATCGAAGCCGTTAATCAAGGGAAAAGGGTTGTCGGTATTGTCGGCGGCTTCAAGCCGCTCTTCGATGGAAATAAAGACAGTATTATCCCTCTTACAATCGATGATGTGTCAAGACTGCATGCAACTGGAGGATCAATACTCAGGACATCCCGTGACGCTCCGGAAAATGCTAAGCAAAAATTTAAAACCCTTATGTCCACATTAAAGCAGATCGGAATAAAATATCTAATAACAATAGGGGGTGAGGGCACCCTCTATATGGCAAACTGGATAGAAAGAGAGGGAAGAGGTTCTATAAGCGTTGTTCATACTCCAAAAACAATAGACAATGATATTCCCTTGCCTGGCGGATTCTCAACTTTCGGTTATCAAACCGCAAGGCATGTAGGGGTCGAGCTTGTCACCAACATAATGGAAGATGCAAGAACAGTGGGAAGGTGGTATTTTATCAGCACCATGGGAAGACATGCCGGCCATCTGGCACTTGGAATCGGCAAGGCATCCGGTGCTACATTAACAATAATTCCTGAAGAATTTAATGAACAAAAGGTTTCAATACAAAAAGTTGCGGATATCCTGACCGGTTCAATAATAAAAAGGGTCTCCATGGGAAAAGATTATGGTGTTGCTGTAATAGCTGAGGGAGTAGCTGAAAAATTCGATACAGAAGAACTTAGCAGATGCGAAAATGTCGAAAAAGATGAAATATCCGGCAAAATAAGGCTGTCTGATATTCAAATCGGCAAAATTCTCAAATCGCTCGTCAAGAAGAATCTCATCGGAATGGACATAACCGCCCCTATTGTCAGCATGAATATAGGATATGAATTAAGAGCAGCTCCTCCCATACCATTCGACATTGAGTACACAAGAAACCTCGGATATGGCGCAGTACGTTTCCTCATGAAAGGCGGATCAGGTTCAATGATAACAGTTTATGAAAGCCATATTATCCCGGTCTCCTTTACTGAAATGCTTGATTCAGGGGGCACCTCTAAAATACGGACGGTTGATATCAATTCCGAAACATATGAAGTTGCAAGAAAATACATGATTAGAATTGAGAAGGAAGATTTTGAAGGAGATCGTTTAAAACATCTTGCAAGCACAGCAAAATTAAAACCTGAAGAATTCAGGTCGAAATTCGGTTATCTGCTTCAGTAATTCCAATTCTAAATCAAGGATGAAATGACTTACCCCACTGCAACTTGCGGGGCAATCAAGGCGGCAAGGAAGAGGCAACGTAGGCGCGGGGTACCCGCTTGCGGGTCGCAGTACGTCGGAGGAGCAGATGACGAAGCCAACGATGATAGCGCCTTGATTTAGGATTGGAATAACAACTCCGCTGATTCATATAGACACTTATATTTATTCAGTATTTTTTATACCTGATTCACTGCTGCCACGCTTAAAGGGTATGAATAGTATTTTTACCCGTGATTTATTTATACCGAATAATCCTGAAAGGATTTCATAGCCAATACTGCCTGATTCTTTTTTAAGCTCGAAAAGAAAGGCAAATCTCATCTTCCAGTTGTCTTCATCTTCTTCTTCTCTTGTAATAAGTCCGTAGAAGAAGCTTGTCATGTTCTTATTTACTTCAGCACGGTGTTCTATTATTGTAAAAAGCGGTTTTATAATTCTGTCAATATCAACAGATCTCACGGGCAGAATGGAGGGTACAATCACGTCAGTACGTCCATTTTTCTCCTGATGTTCAAATATTGGCCAGATATTAAAAAAAATACTTTCTTCATCATCCACATATCTATTAAACAACAGCACCTGTTTCTTTGAATATCGCCTGTCCTTTATAAACCATTCCGTCTGGTTGTACAAAACAGGCCATAATATACTCAAAGAGCTGTAATCCTCCCGTTTTTCTGACAATACAAATGGGAAAATACCGTATCCTGACACATCTTCACCTTTTGTAAATGAAAAAACCGGCCAGAGCAGATTCGTTTTCTCCCTGTACTGATCTTTTGAATATGAGTATAAAGGGAACATAATCGCATATTCATCCCTTGTTTTAGATTTTGATGACAGATAGAAAGGTATGGCATAGAATTTTTCTAACGGGTCGTCCTTATCAAGATAATCTTCTTCTTTAAAGAATATAGGCCAGAGAAAAAAACTTGAATTCTTTATACCCTCCTTCTTTTTTGTTCCGAAGATAGGCCACAGTTTAAATCCTTTTTCTGTACCGCTATAAATAGAAATAAAAGGCCAGAGCAGATTCGTTTTTTTCGCCCCGTCAGTTTCTGTATAGCTGTAAAATGGCCACATAAAAAACCCCATTTCATCTTTTCCAAACCTGTCGTAGAGTTTTCCATAAAACGGGAATAACCCGCCATAAGTCCCCTTAGAGGATGTACCGTGAAAAAACAACAGGAGTGATGTATCGGAGGGTTCGGACAAAATACCTGCATCAGAAACATCGTTGTCAGGTTTGGATGTACCTTTTGAAAGGTAGAAAGGGATAAAATACGACTTATCTTTAGCTGATCTTCCAAGAGGATAAAGATAATTGTAAACCCCTCCTTCATCGGAATCATAGGAAAAGAGGAATGGTCTTATTGTCAGATTGGTTTCATTGTTTTCCTGTTTATAAGAAACAAGAGGACCTAAAAATCTCTTTTCTCCCCCGAATTCCCAATAAACAGGCCAGAACGCCTGAATAGAGCAGGGAAAAAGTATAATAATAAAAACAAATTTCCACATTAAAATCAGAAGAACATACCTAAAATAGTGCCAAGAATAGTAACGGGTGTCATTTCCGAAATGCCGTCTGCTGCCCTTTGAACCTTTTTCACGGCCTTTTCTGTTTCATTATACAGTTTATCATCTTTTGCAAACTTTCCTAATGAACCTTCTCCTCTTTTGATGCCGTCTGTAATATCCTTTATGTTCTTTACCGCATCCTTTGCATCAGTGTATATGGCGTCATCTGCAACAAGTTTGCCGATTGTTCCCTTTCCCTGTTCTATATCAGATGTAATGTTTTTTATCGTGCTCACAGCATCTTTTGCATCCTTGTATAATGTATCATCCTTAACCAGAAGGCCCAGAGTCCCTTTACCATCCTCTACGTTTTTCACAATCGATTTTAGTCCTGTTAATGTTTCATCAGCATTATTAACAATACGGCCTAAATTATCTTTATTCCCTTTAACAATGTTTTTAAACTCACCGCTCAGTACCTGGATATTCTCGATACTCTTTTTTATGTCAGCCCTTTCTTTCTCGCCGACTAATCCTTTGAATTCGCTCATCGTGTCGCCGAAGTTTTTTGCAGCCGTACTGACATTTGTAAAGATTTCATCAACATTAGGCGTCTGTATTATGTCCTCAATTTTGCCACCCTGTGCCAGGAACGTTTTCCCCGTACCGGGTATGATTTCAATAAATTTATCTCCAAGAACGCCCTGTGATTTCACGGCTACTTTGCTGTCAACAGGTATGTTTACACCTTTTTTTATGGTAAGGGTTGCTTTGGCCTTGTAGCTTTCAAGCACAATCTCTTTAATTCTCCCCACAGCAACACC
Organism: Pseudomonadota bacterium; assembly: GCA_026388275.1. Taxonomy (NCBI): domain Bacteria; kingdom Pseudomonadati; phylum Pseudomonadota; species Pseudomonadota bacterium. Next base: position 8,409 of record JAPLKB010000030.1, on the reverse strand, counting down.
GGCAATCTGGACAGGCGTTTTGACATCAAGGCCGCTTGCATTACTGAAGGTTATATAAAGCTCATAGCCCTGCTCCCGGAAAAACCCGTACTTTCCAATCCTGAACGACATATAAAAAAGTATGAGAATCCCTGTAAGAACCAGTATACCTACCTTTAACTCCGTGGAAAATGCTTTATTATTCATAAATCCCCTCCTGCAAACCCCGGTATTTTTGTCGCCCTCAAGAACTCCCTTGTGGCATCATTGCTGCTTTGTCTGATCTCAAGGGGCGCTCCGTATTCTATGATCCTGCCGTTGCTCAGCATGGCAACTTTGTCGGCAATCCTGAACATACCGAGTATATCGTGGCTTATTACAAGGTATGTTTTTTTAAAATATGTCTGCGTCTCCTTTATTAAATCCAATATCGTCAACGATATAATAGGATCAAGGGCGCTCGTCGGCTCATCAAAGAGTATTATACCAGGATCAAGGGCAAGTGCCCTTGCAAGCCCTACCCTTTTCCTCATGCCGCCGGACAGTTCGGATGGCATCTTTTCAGTAACATTTAAAAGGCCGACCTGTTTCAGCTCCTCCTCAACAATTACCCTTATCTCGGCTTCCTTCATCTTTGTATGTTCGCGAAGCGGAAACGCCACATTATCAAAAACATCCATAGAGTCAAAGAGGGCTGCTTCCTGAAAAAGCATTCCGAACTTTTTTCTGACATCGTTCAGATCTCTTTCCTTCAATCTTGTGATTTCAACGCCGTCTATCCATATTTCACCTTTATCCGGTTTTAAAAGCCCGATTATATGCTTCAGCAGAACGCTTTTCCCGCCGCCGCTTTTTCCTATTATTACCGTAGTTTTTCCTATTTCTATTTCAAGATTTATCCCGTCAAGCACTTTTTGATTGCCGAAGCTTTTATGCACATCTATTAATTTTATCGCTATATCATCCATATTAGAACATCAGCGAAGTCAATACATAATCCGATATCAATATGATAAGGCTTGAAAAAACAACAGCCTCAGTAGTTGACCGGCCTACACCTTCTGCGCCCCCTTTTGTATAAAAACCCTTATAGCATGAGATAACACTCAAAATAATTCCGAAGAAAGCTGCTTTTACAAGACCATTGAATATGTCTTCAGGGTTAAGGTACTTAATTATCTTATTGATAAATGCGCCTTCGTTAATCCCGAGGAGCTTAACCCCCACAAGGTAACCGCCCATGATCCCGATAAAATCCGACACGATGGTCAAAACCGGAAGCATCAAAAAAGACGCAATAACCCTGGGCACAACAAGATATTTTATCGGACTGAGGGCCATGACCGTTAATGCATCAATCTGCTCGGTTATCCTCATTGTGCCAAGCTCTGCCGCCATTGCAGAACCTGCCCTGCCGGTGACCATCAGGCCTGTGAGAATAGGACCAAGTTCACGGGTCATGCTTAATGCCACAGTAACCCCGACAAGTCCTTCAGAACCGAACCGTCTGAATCCATGATAAGACTGCAGAGCAAGGACCATCCCGATAAAACCGCCTGAAACGACTACAACGGCAACCGAATTTACACCGATAAATTCCATCTGTTTGAGTATATAGTTAAACTTGAAAGGTCTTCTGAAACACAGGTAGATGCTTTGAATAAAAAACAGCCCTATATTGCCGGTCTCTTTTATAAAATCTATGACCGGGGCAAAGATTTTCCTGACCAGATTGCTATTCATAAATCCTCGGTACTCTTCCGGATATCTTACAGAGTATTTCGTAAGGGATAGTGCCTGCCAGGTGCGCCATCTCATCAGCAGTAATTCTATCATTATTACCGTTACCCAGCAAAATCACCTCGTCGCCTGCTTTCACATCCTCAATACCCGTTACATCAACCAATATCCAGTCCATGCAAACCTTTCCAACCACATTGCACCTTTTATCCTTTATCAACACTAAACCTTTATTCGACAGAGATCTGGGGTAACCATCTGCATAACCAAAAGGTATGCATGCTATCTTTGCATTCTTTTTCGTAGTATAAGATCTCCCGTAACTCAGTGCATACCCCGGAGGAAACTCTTTGACCACCGCAATCCTTGATATCAGCTTCATTACCTGTTTTACAGGGAAACTCTCTCGCAATTCGACTGAAGGATAAGAACCGTAAAGATTTATTCCGACTCTCACCATATTGAAATGCGCTTCTTTATAATTAATTATGGCTCCGCTGTTTGCCATATGATTAAGATTTGTTTTAATGCCGCTGTTTTGAAACAACTGTAAAATATTTCTAAAAACCATTACCTGTATCTTCCCGTATTCATCCCTTATTTCTGAAGAAGAAAAATGACTCATAATGCCTTCCACTTTGACACATTTTTTGTCCTTTAACTCTTCAATTACAGCAGGTATATTACCGGGATTAAAACCAAGCCTTCCCATACCGGTGTCGACTTTCAGGTGAATGTTTATTGTTTTATCCTGAAGTATACAGGCATCTTTTACTCTTTTTAACATATCCAGATCATGCACAGCCAGCGTAAGGTTATTGTCCAAAACCTGCTGCACGTCCTCCCAGGGCACCATGCCGCCCATGACAAGTACAGGGGCCTTTATATTATGAGACCTTAGATGCATACCCTCACTGACCGTTGCAACTCCTAAATAGTCGGCGCCTATAGATTCAAGTTTACCGGCAACTTGAATCATGCCGTGGCCATAAGCATCGGCTTTGACAACGCAGAGTATTTTAACATTCTCAGACAACCGGGATTTTATCATCCAATAATTTTCTTCAAGTACTTTTAAATCTATCTGCGCAATAGCTCTATGATTTCTCATTTTGCTCATTTTAATAGCCCTTAAGTGTTTTAAAAACCTTTTCACAGGCGTCTACAGTCTTCATGATTTCGTTTTCCCCGTATGAGTCTGTTAAAAATGAAGCCTCGAATGGGCTTGGGGCAAAAAATATCCCTTCTTCAAGCATTAATTTGAAAAACTTTTCATAAATTGCCCGGTCTGATGTCAGGGCAGCCTCGTAATCGTTAACAGGGCTACGAGAGAAGAATCCTGTAAACATGCCGGTAATATTATTGATCTTATAAGGAATGCCATATTTCTCCGCAATTTGAAGCAACTGTGTTTTTAATCTGTTAATGTTTTTATCCATTGAACTATATATGTCGCTGTTTTTCTTCAAATGTTCAAGCACATATATTCCTGCCCTTACTGCTATGGGATTGCCTGACAACGTACCCGCCTGATAAACATCGCCGAGAGGGGCAATCATATCCATGATTTCTTTTTTGCCGCCAAATACACCTATAGGGAAACCTCCGCCGACGATCTTTCCAAGACATGTTATATCCGGGTCAATTCCGTAAAGGTGCTGAGCCCCACCGTATGTAACTCTGAAACCTGTTATTACTTCGTCGAAAATAAGTAAAATCCCCGACTCTCTGCAAATTTCCTGAATGTCCTCAAGAAACCCCTTTTCAGGCAGGATGAGACCCATATTACCCATAACAGGTTCCAGTATGACACAGGCAATGTCCTTGTTCTCTCTGACAATATTCCGCACTGTGTCGATATGATTAAAATCAGCAATATATGTACATTTTGCAAGCACATCCGGGATACCCCTGCTGTCCGGTATTCCATAAGTAGCCAGACCTGAACCGGCTTTTACAAGAAGACTGTCAACATGCCCGTGGTAGCAGCCCTTAAATTTTATGATATTGTTTTTTCCGGTAAAACCCCTTGCAAGCCTTATGGCGCTCATTGTTGCTTCCGTTCCCGAGCTTGTCAGTCTCACAAGGTCTATTGAAGGAAATGCTTCTATAATGAGCTTTGCCAGTTTAATTTCATCGGGGTGGCAGGCTCCGAAGCTTGTGCCTTTATCAAGCGCTGATTTCACTTCTTCAATAAGTCCGTCATGGGCATGTCCGAGTATTATTGCACCCCATGAGGCAACGTAATCAAGGTAAGTATTTCCATCAACATCAAAAAGGTATGAACCTTTGGCATTTTTCACATAAAACGGTGTATCGTGTACTGATTGAAAGGCTCTTACAGGACTGTTTACACCGGCAGGTATATATTTCCTTGCTTCTGCGTATAATTCGCTCGATTTTTCTCTATTCATAAATCACCCTTAGCGGTATCTTTTTAAATTCCCTCTTGCTGAAGAACATTTGGAAGTTTTTTATGCCTGTATGCTCTGAGATACGTCCGGCGATCTCTTTACAGTCTTCAAGGCTTTTCCCGTGTATCATTGTGTATAAGTTGTAATCCCAATAATCCCCTTTTTCCCTCTCATAACAATGGCTGACCTCAGGGAAAGAAGCCATGATGCCCCCTGCCCTGTCAACATCATCATCCTTAACTTTCCAGACAACCATTGCATTATGTGTATAGGAAGCCCTTCGATGAAAAAGTACAGCGGCAATTCTCCGTATTATGCCTTCTTTTTTTAATTTGTTGAGCGCAGATAAGAACTCTACCTCGCTCATACCTGCATTGTTTGCCATTTCATCGTATGGTCTCTCAATAATCGGGAAATCACCGGGTATGTTTTTTAGAATTTTATACATGTTGTTAATTTTCACATATACCTTAAAGGGTTTTCAAATAAAAAACATAATCTTTTCGTTTTATATGTATTTAAAAACCTGAATCCGGTGCTTTTTCAAAAAAATCCCTGCCGTTCTTCACTGTATTTCCTTTGTAAAAGGATTTATAGTTCATCAGGTTCTTGCGTGCTTGAAAAAAAGTGTTAGCGATAACGCTCATGCATCTGAACAAAATTAACACAATGTTCCGCCAATTTCCTGATTATAATGCTTTTTCCACCCGCTTTAGATTAATCCTTTTGACATAAAAAGTAGATTCACCTATACTTTCTATATAATTAATTTTTATATCAGATTTAAACTGGCGGGTAATTTATTATGGGGAAAAAAGAGGTAGTTGACATTATTAGAAGTATAAAGCCAGAAATGGAATCCCGCTATGGGGTCAAGCGCCTCGGACTTTTCGGCTCATACGTCAGAGAACGGCAGAGGAGAAAGAGTGACATAGACATACTTGTCACCTTCAGTCGTGATATTGATCTTTTCGATTTTCTGGACCTCCGTGAGTACCTTGAAAGCAGGCTGCATAATAAGGTTGATCTGGTTATGGAAACAGCCCTTAAACCGACTATTGGTAAATATATCCTGGCAGAGGTTGAATATGTCTAAGGGTCGTGAGATGGCTGATTACCTTGACGATATCCTGACTGCCATTGCCGACGTAGAAGAGTTCACACGTGGTATGCATTACGAGACATTTGCAGAAGATAAGAAGACTGTCAATGCGGTAATCAGGAGCCTTGAAGTTCTTGGCGAAGCTGCTAAACGTATACCAACATCATTTCGCCAGAAATATCCTGACATTCCCTGGAGCAAAATGGCTGGTATGCGAGACGTGCTTATACACGATTACATGGGTGTAGACTTGAAGACTGTCTGGAAAGTCGCACAGGAACGATTACCGGAGTTGAAGCTCATGCTTGAAAGATTAATCTCTGCAAAAAGAGATTGAAAATCAGTATCACTTCCTGAATACACCCATTGTTGTACATCCCACAATTTTGAATATTACCTTAAATGCCCTACCAAATGCCTGCTTCGATTCCATGAAAGGTGAATTCAGTAAGGCAGATTATTCCCATCTATTCTCCCGTTCATGCAGAGAAGATTGTAAATGAGATTGTGAGAGAGAATGAAAAAGAAGGGAAATGAGCAGATAATATTAATTAAGTTTCATCCGGTTCTTGCGTACTTGAAAAAAAGTGTTAGCTTCCTGGAGTGCGCGCTCCGCGGTTTTTGCCTGAAGCCAAATCTTTCTTACCGAAATGCACACTGCGTGGCTTTTTTTGAGGTACAAGTTCCTTCCTGAAATGTTATTTTTTCTATTTTCCATTGTAATAAAGTGCTTCAAGTGGTAATGGAGAAAAATCTATTGCAATATTCTTGACATTTATTGATATAATTATCAGAATTATAAATATACAATATAAAAAGGGCTTGAAAAAGAGAATGGCAACTGTAGGCGTCTCCATTGTTATATTCATCTGTGTGTTCTGAATACGGAGCGGGAATAAAAGTGCTTACGACAGTTCGGAGAATATGATATATCCATAAAAATGTTTCTTTTAGAAAAGTTGTCTTATTTGCGACTGCCTTTTGTTATATTTGTTTTTATATGCATCTTGCCAATTAATTGCTTGAACGCTCAAGAAGAAAATGAATTTATGCATGTTCTTTTCGGGTTACCTTTTAATAACTGTGAGGTAAAATCCCTATTAGTAGAAGTAGAACGAAAATTTGGTAAGCAGGTGCGTGAAGAATGGTTAGATGAAAAGGATCCCATGTCCGGAAAGTCAAACGTAGGTGATGATGGCACGCCAATTATCTGGATTAATCCTGCCCATGGCCGAAAGATTGATGTTATCGTTCATGAACTGTATCACTTTGAACTAAGAGATCAAGGATACCCTGTTTTAAAATGGTTGATTCCGAACTATATGGATAACGAGACCAACTGGGCAGCATTTCATCAATTAGCTGAGCAACTGTATGACCCCATACTGCATTATATTTTTTATAGTAAAGTTCGAGTTTGGGGTATCAATCCCGGCGAAACATTTGAGAAGCGTACAAAACAAGCCCTAAAAGACAACACACTATCTAATACATTCACCAACATGGATAAAGAGGCTATAGGTCTTTATTATTTTAAGGTTCGATTGGAAGTCAATGATCCTGTCCTATTTCAGGAACTTATTGAGCTATTAGAACACAAACAAAAACAGTCAGGGATAGATTTTGGTAAAAAACTAACACAAATTGTTATAAATGCTAATCCTCGGTCTCCAGAAGCAACCATACAAACATTAGTGAGCTGTCTAAATACTCTTTATGAAGGGAAATTTAGTTTTAAACAACACCCTTGGACATCTCGTCAGTTAGGGAAACACATGCAGCAAGTAGCCCAAATCGAGGTAGTGCCTTTACGGTAAGAATTGCTCTTTTCCGTTGACCAATAATATGACTGGTAATTGTGGAAAAATACCCATAAATACCGATGGTCGTTTAAACCTGATATTACCAGATAATTGCTAATTACTCTGATAATTTTCTCAATATATTTCATAAGTTTTGCTATTGTTTTTTTGATGGGTGAGCGTATAATATTAAAGAAACTGGAAAATACGATGCTTCTATATTATTTGTTAGAGATTATCAGTCTCATTCTGTGGCTGTGACGAGCAATACCGATAGTGGCAATTGATGCAGCAACGAATACAATGGCAATTGCTAAAAGTGAGAGCCAAGGAAGAATTGTGAGGAAGTGTATGTGGCCTTCATTTGAAACCGCGGTTCGGTTGTACGACGCGGCTAATATGTTTTTAATTGGTGCCTTAGTCATTGGAGCAATTGCAACTGTCTTGGTTGTTTGGATGGGCAATGTAAAAGAAGAACATTTAAGACGTGACCTTGCCAACACTAACGTTCGTGCAGAGGAAGCAAAGGCGGATGCGTCGCAATCTCTCGCAGCCGCAAAGCAAGCAGAATCTAATTTGGCTGGTGCTAATTCCAGAGCCGAGGAAGCGAAGGCCGCAGCCGCAGCCGCAAATGCCCGAGCAGCGGAGGCAAACAAAATAGCAGAAGGCGAACGATTAGCAAGAGTAAAAATTGAGGAGAAATTGGCACCAAGATCAATTACACCAGAACAAATATCTGGTTTATCTAAGAGACTTAAACCATATGCTGGAATTTCCATTGACATTCTCCAAGTTGGAGAAAGTCCAGAGATTACTCATTTTCGCTCTTTAATCGAGATGCCCTTACGTGCCGCCGGATTAATTGTATTTTCCTCAACGGCTGTTGGAAGTGGGTCATTTATTGGACTATCTGTTGGGGTTTTGGTCGATGCCAGCGAGTCCGAGAAAATTGCCGCATCGGCTTTGCTATCAGCGTTAAATGCAACAGGAATTACTGCTGCGAATGAGGGGATCTCTAAGAGAGAAGATTGGCCTGGATTTACAATGGCACCACCTGGCGCGAATAAAGCTCCTATAAGAATATACATTGGAAGTAAACCATAAAGAATGGCATCAAATGAAAACCTTCTGACTACTGAATACAGCCGACCTCTCATGAAAGTAGCTGATCCTGGTGTTGTACTCTCTTTCAATCGGTAATTCTTAGCATTTTGTTTGCCTGAATTTACTTAATTGTAGGTGCTATACGTAACAAAGTCTGCTTTGCCTTATTATTTTGGTTAGTTACACATCATTTCACATTATCCCTAATCCATGCTTTCGTGTCAACAATAATTTCATCAATTAACGGTTCCAATTCTGAAGACTTCAT
>JAPLKB010000029.1 GCA_026388275.1 Pseudomonadota bacterium | reverse complement strand
TACTGCTAACCTTGGAAGTCCTGACTTTTTTACCATATTTGATGAAATAATGGAGACGCCTGTAACCAATGTTAAATTAGAGAAAATGCTTACCGCATATAAACAAGCCAAACCGAAATCGACATCTAAACCTATGCCTATTAAAAAGAAAGTTGCTGTCTTAAAAAATGCAAAATCATACTTTGAGAAAAAGACCGGGATGTATACGAAATCAGATATTCAGACATTTCTTGATGAACTGCGGGTTTTAGTCTCTTTCATGGAAAAGCATGTTGAAACAGCCCCGGAGATTGTATCGGTGAAACAACCAGATAAAAAACCTGTTCCGCAGGTGTGAGAATTAATGTGTGCAAGCGGCTTTACTGTTCCTTGAAAGGCAAGGATTATCAATAGAAACGTGTCTCTTCCATCATTATTGGTATGGTTATTTATAACACGAACAAATGCACACACTACACGGTTTCCCAGAGGCAAGAATTACAGGAAGGCAGTAGTACCACAGCCAAAAGCCACGCAGTGTGCATTTCGAGAAGAAAGCAGTGCCTCAGGCAAAAACCGCGCAGCGCGCATTCCTGGAATACAGCCGTTCTATAAAAGTACACAAAAACCGGATGAACCTGAATTTCTAACATAAAAATGCAATTTGCCTCACAAATTTAGTGCAATTTACTTACGGGATGAGCTTTTGCTGCTGTTTGTGGAGTAAATATGCCGGTTTTATTATAAATATGTTTTTGCAAATTTATATATAATTCTAAAGAGTTATAAAGATTACTGAAACTTAAATACGAAAGAAGCTAATTCTTCATTTAGTCGAATAGAGGATTTTTCCGGAATCCTTAAAATTATAGTTGCCCATTTTTGCCACCCTTTTCCGGAAGTCCGGTGACCGCAGGACCTCAATGAATGCCTGGACTCCAGGCTCGAAGAAGGTTGACTGGTCCAGGATCATATCGAATTGCTCCTCACGGATGGGAATAAAGGCAAGCCCGAAAATGTTTGCAACTGTAATAGTGGCAATACCTACATCCGCTTCTTTTGAATAGATCGACTGGCCGATTTCCAGGTGTGTATAGGATTCGTTGCCGTAGCCTCTTATTTCAGAGGCAGGGATTGACAATTGCTTCAGGTGGAGGTCCGTCAGGACTCGTATGCCTGACCCCTTTTGGCGATTGATAAATTTTACATCCTTGCGCCTCAGATCGTGGAAGTCTTTGATACCCAGCGGATTTTTCGTAGCCACTACAAAACCGATTTCCCGGTGAAACAGGTTGACGACGACAGGCTTGATGTTCGGGGTACAGGCAGGAAGGAAAGGGACATTGTATTCCCCGGACTTCGGATCAAAGAGATGCGACCATGCGATATCCGTGTGCCCTGTGTTCAGCGCCTTCAGACCTTCCGTACTCCCAACGCTCGCAGAGAACATAAAGAATTCGGGATAAGATCTCTTCATGTGTGCCTGAAGAAGGTCCAGGATGATGTCATTACTTCCGGCTGCCAGAAGAGCGTACTCCATTTTTCTGGTCTTCTGTTTTGCCTGTTCCAGGCCGGCATTTGCGTTAGTCTCTATCCACTCCTCGATTATTTTTCTGGGGAATATCCATTTGCCTGTTATCCGTGTCCCGGGAATCTTCTGGGCTGTTGTCAAAGCATAAACCTGCTTCTCGTGTATGCCCAGGAACTTGGCAAGCTCTTTCGTGTTCATCATCTCGTCCGACATTATTTTCCCTCCTTGAGATAGTAGTAAATAATAAATCTAATTTGGACGGCTGTCAAAGAGAATTATAATGCGGGAGAGGGCACACATGAGTCAAACTGTGTTTGCCCATTGCCTCAATGTTTCAGCCGGTTATGTATCTCAATTGGAACGCGGCACGAAGCCTCCTACCGGCGCCGTACTGACGCTTCTCAACGTGATTTATCGCAAAGGCATTGACACAATCCTCTGACCTGAGATTTCAAACAAGTGACTGAATAATCGTCAAGGAAACGATACTGCCATCCTCTTAATTAGCTATTGAATATAAAGAAAGACTTGTCTTATGAATTTACAGCGAAAAGATTAAACTGCAAGAAAACATGAGCAACAAATTAGACAGCCCGCAACTTACAAGGCTGCAGGCTGTCTAATTTGTGAAATATGCTATTATATCAGATTGATTTCCTTCTCTTTATAAACCCAAGTCCGGCAAGACCGGAACCGAGGAGCCATATAGCTGCCGGAATTGGCACCATATTGACCTGGAAATTGTCCATAACGAATTTATTGTAGCTTTGAGTATTGGGGTCGTAGCCCGACATGTAAACTGCGTCAATATTATTCCCGGTCTGAGAAAAGGGTCTCCACGTCGAGTCTGCAGTTACTCTACCGGAATCATATATTTTTGTCCAATTTCCATTATCATCATAGTCATAAAACTGGACATTGATTGCGCCTGCCGCTTTCGGTCGCCTATAGTCAAACGCAACTGAGTTAACAGGATGATCAAATTGAATCCATCCATCTGCAAATCCACCATTATACCACATAATATGGCCATCCACGTTGCCATTTTTATCAGCAAATACTTCGGAAGGGTATCCAGGTTTATCGGCATAGCCAAATTCATAGCCACTAGTGATTACATTGGCCACAACACCGCTATTGATTGGATTAACTGTCCAATTCACTCCCTTGGCCGCATACTGATTGGTAATCTTGTCGCCGAGAGGCCTTGGGTCAGGAGAATGAGGGTTAGTGTAATGGGTCCCGGAGCTAATTCCCTCCTCATCAAAGCTGATCGTGACCAGCCCAGCTCCTGCGCCCGATGCCATACAAAAAACCAATACTAAACTTAATAATAATATCTTTTTCATAGTTCCTCCTAAGAAATTGCTTTATTGTTCTTGTACTTATTTGTAGTTATAAGTAAGTTTTAGTTCCACATTGTCTAACATACACTTTTTTACATTATTTGTCTGTAGGAAAAATACGACATTTTTTGTAATCCAAGAAGATTTTTAGCCCCATAGGACAACCTGGTAAAAATATGTTACCCCGCAGGCTGCTTTGCCGGTGCGGAAAAGTACCTTATCCGGACTGGAACCAACTAAAACCTACAACTTTTACCCTCATTATGTTATATTTATTCCCTCATTGGAGTTGGAGTGAACCGCGGCCCCGCAATTTCGGGGAATGAATTGCTCCGCGATAAGCCGCTGGTTAGTATTATTGTTGATTACAGGTCTGAAATGAACGAAAGCATATTTAGCGAAGTGAAAATCATTCCGGGCAACAGGTCCGTCTGGATGAAGTACATAGCCATTGCTTTGGCAATTCATGCCTCGGTGCTCTGCATACCCTTGTCTAAGAGGGTTCCGGAGACGGCTAATGAAAGGGCCATAGATGTGATAGTGATGAGTCCGGAGGCGGCTCCTCCGCCAATGCTTAGTTTCACAAGTAAACGCCTGCCCGGTGCTCCCGGCCCGGAAAAGTCTGCTCCTATGCCGGGTAAAAAAACCTCTATACCAGGGCTGACTAAGCCGGGTGAAATGGAAAAAAAGAAAGAGCCCGGGCCTGCCGGTCCAGGGAACGTGGCGGACGAGCAGGTTATTGCACAGGCCGTTGACAGCCATGGTCAGGCAGACGGCAAAGGAGTGGCTGTAGCCGGGTTGAATTTAGGAGGAGACAAAATAGGATTCGGGAGCGGCGGCACCGGGACCGGTACAGGCAGCGGCGGTGGTGGAGGCGGAGGAGAAGGAGGACCCTGGAGCGGCCGGTTCGGAACAGCCGACGGTCCGCGGTTTCTTCACCATGAGATTCCTGAATATCCCTTCTCGGCAAGAAAGCGCGGTAAGGAAGGAAAGGTGGTTGTCATTGTGACAATCGACGAAAAAGGCAAACTTATAAAATCAGAAGTGGTGGAAGCAACAGATAAAATATTTGTCCAGCCGGTGATGGAAGCACTCAAGCGGTCGACGTTTCTGCCCGCGAAGAGAAATGGTGTTCCCATCGCCTGCAGGGCCGCGCTTCCCGTTTTATTTGCAATGCAGGATTGAATGTCTTTGAAGGAATCGTCTTATGCCATGTCTAATCAACCGGCAAATACCGCCCCATCAGGCGGCCTGGACGTCGTTGACTTATCCTACCGATATCCTGGAGCAAAGACAGATGCCCTCCACAATATATCGCTCTCTATTAGACAAGGTGAATGCCTTTGCCTCACAGGACGGTCAGGGTCTGGAAAGAGCACGTTGCTGCTTGCCATTTCAGGTCTTCTTGAAGGGGGGATACTTACCGGTGAGTGCCGGATGGACGGAGGTGCAGCGTGGCCCTCTATAGGGATTGTTTTACAGAATGCAGATTCACAGATACTTTCCACGACGGTGGCGGACGAGGTAGCCTTTGGACCCTCTAACTTGAATATCCCGGCCCATGAGATTGACGAAAGAGTGGGCAGAGCGCTTGAAGCAGTCGGGCTTATTGGCTACGAAACGAGAAACGTGGAAGGACTCTCTGCCGGCGAAAAACACCGTTTGACTCTCGCAGCGGTCCTGTCAATGGAGCCGTCCATTCTTCTCCTCGATGAGCCCACAGCCCAATTGGATGCGAGGGGAAAGACAGCCCTCCAGTCCATCCTTAGAGGTTTGAAAGAACGTTCCTATACTATCATTGTGGCTGATCACGATGTGCGCCCCTATGCGGATATTGTGGACCGGTTTATTTGCATCGACAGCGGCATGATTGAGAAGGAGACGTATGAGGCACCCTTCCGGGAGATTGACCGGGCAGGCCATGCAGGCTCGCACCCGCGGGATCGAGCGGCACGCGGCGAACCTGTTGTCGATCTCGACGCGGTGTGTTTCGCCCGGCAAAAAGGACAACCTGTGATTGTCGATCTTTCAATGAAGGTTTACGCGGGCGAGCGTATCCACATATGCGGGGACAACGGCGCGGGAAAATCGACTTTGTTCAAGTTAATTACCGGCCTGTTGCAACCGGATTCGGGATCTATCAACGTGCTGGGTTTGATAAAACCCAGGCCGGAAAAGCTCAGGGGAAAGGTGGGCTTACTGCTCCAAAACCCGGTGCGCCAGATATTCGAAAGCACAGTCCGTGAGGAACTGGCTTTTTCGCTAAAAAGACAAAACCTCACTTCAGATCAAATAGATGCCCGCACAACAGAGGCTCTTGCCTTATGCGACATGCTTGGTTTTGACAGCCGTTCCCCATTCGCTCTGAGCTATGGTCAGCAGCACCGGATTACCCTGGCTTCACTGATAGCCCTGAACCCGCAGATATTCCTTCTGGATGAACCTTTCTCAGGCCTCGAATTCGAGTTCAGGTACAGGATGCTCGACATACTGAAAGACTACGGTGATCAACGGGGTTGTACCGTAATCCTCACATCCCACGATCCGCTTGTTGACCCTGCCTGGGCAGACCGCTCCTATTTTATGGAAGCGGGAAAGCTTACTGAGGATTCAATGACATGAAAGAATATGGAGCGCTCCACAATGCTTTTCAGTTCCAGTATCACGACTCTCCGATCCATCGTCTTGGCGGCGGATGGAAACTCGTCTTTGCCCTTGCTTTGTCGGCCGCTGCCGTAGCTGCGCGGGGACCATGGACTATCCCTGCCATTCTGGCGGTGATTATGGTGCTTTACGGAGTCGCACGCCTCGGAATAGCAGGATTCTGGGGCGATGTTCGACTCTTCATCATTCAGATTCCTATCATTGTTGCTCTTTACCTGATCAGGGACGGCGTGGCAAAGGGACTGGGGCCGGGATTAAAGATAGGCTTTCAGATCCTCCTTTTTTTCCTGCCGAATGCCCTGTTCCTCCGCACTACGAGGAGTTCCGAGATCATGGCAGGTTTGAAGAAAATCATGCCGGTTAGCCTTGTCTTTATAATCATCACAAGTCTTCGCTTTGTCCCCTTTTTTGTCCGAGAAATCGAGGAGATAGCTCTCATGCAGAGACTCAGGGGCGCTTCGGTGGCGCCCCGTGATCTGATTGATCCCCGGAACTGGAAAGACCTATTTAATTGTCTCTTTATTCCACTCTTGGTCCGGGCAATCAAGACTGCGGAAGAAGCAGCCCTTTCTGCCGAAGCAAGGGGCTTCGATACCCGGCGCCGACCGCGAAGCAGTTCAGCGCAGGATGCAGCCAGTCCGGACGATGAACAGATTAAATAAATGGGTCTTGCCAAAAAGTTGAATGAATAATTAGTCTGAAGATTGATTAAAAGCAGACTCTTACAAAGTAAGGGGTATTGTCAAAAGTTACATGATAAATTGGTATGAAGATTAAGCAAAGGCAAGCCTCTACAAAGATAAATTAGGGGGAGGTAGAAAATAGAAATGAAAATAAAGAAACTCACCCCCTTCTTTATTCCGGATTCACATAAGTGTATATGTGAATCCGGGTTGAGTGGTCAGCGGCATGGCAGCAATGTCTCAGATGTGGATGAGATGCAAGCCTTGCAGGCCGTAGGCGTACTGAACGTACGTCGGAGGGCGCAAGGTGAAACATATCGCCGCAGATGGACATTACAATCATGCCGATGACCGACCAAGAGAAAAGGCGTACAACAAAACTGCTCAAGAAAAAGACATCCTGAAGGAGGATAAAAAATGGATAATAATAAAAAGAATGAACAGAAGAAAGAATCACGGATGAACCGGTGGGACCGGTATTTCTTCGAGAGATTCAGTCTGAAGGATGCCATATTTCTTGGTTTTTGCGCTGTCTTCATCGTCATAACGCGGGCAGGGTTGAGGCTTCATCTTAATATTCCCGGCCATGCCATGTTCTTTATGTGTTTTTTTCTCCTTCTTGCCGCCGCCTGTGTTCCGAGGATGTGGTCTGCAACTATTGTGGGTGTGGTAACAGGCATTGTGGCGGTCCTGCTCGGGATGGGAAAGGGTGGTCCTCTCATGATAATGAGGTTCATTCTGCCTGCAGTCATCATCGATTGTTCCCGTCTCATCTATCCACGTTTGACCACAAACTTCGTGGCCTGTGCTCTGGTGGCTGTTATTGCAGCAGCAAGCCGATTTGTGACAATCGTGGTTCCCGATTTGATAGCCGGGGCAGAATGGAGCGTTATCATAGGACATGCAATAGTGACGACACTCATGGGTATGGGTTTTGGAGGGATCGGCGGCCTCATGGTTCCTGCCATCGTGCGCCGGCTTAAAGCTCACCACCTGATCGCTGAGAGTTAAGCACGGGCGGGAGATGGCACACAAGTTGTGAAAGAAGCCCCTATCCTTACCTGTGGAATAGCAGCAGACCCTTCATGCACTCGAATCCGTCTGCGAGCCACCGGCGGTACCGGCAGTTGAAACAAGTCCTTGCACCGTCACAATAATCCTCATCATCATCGTCTATGGAATATGCCGGGCATTTTGCGGCAATTTCCGAGGCAGCAAGGATGTCTTCATCATCTTCGACAGCGCCGCAAAAACGGATATTGCCGGATTCTTCTATTATCTGGCGCATTGTTAGTAGTTCCTGAAGATCTTTTTGCCGGACGCTTTCCATGCCGGTCCTGAAATATCTTCGGAAGGAACTACAAGTAGAACGGCCTTTTCGTTCAAGAGCACCCGCTTTACCCACTCTCCTACATGAACATCCTCGCTGTCATTGAGCACTACTCCATCAAGGGTAGTCACAACATCAATCCCGAAATCGAGGATATGTCTCACAGTTGCCGTTCCGTTCGGGGAGGGAATGCGTAATTTGCCCTTGAACCTGCCGTCGTTGCCGGTGAGGCGGAGACCTGCACCGGCGAGGGCGCCTATCACACCCTGGCCCGTGCCGCCATGTTCAGAAAGATGTATACCGAGAGCGGCAGCCGTATCATAAGCCTCTTCCTTGGAGATGACCACTTTTTTTGCCTTTCGTCCGTAGTCCATGAGCACTTCCGGTTGTTTCAGCAGTTCCGGTGTGAGAATGCAGAGCCCGGGATCTGATCCGGGAGCGCTTTCTGCGGCAAGAGCCGAGCAGCAGTAGTCCGTTACGGCTTCGAGCATATGTTCGGGAATCTCAGCGGTGAAACACATGGAGCTGTTGTGGGACGTATAGGGAATGTCGGGATGGACGAGAAGCTGGTGCCGCGTCACCGGTCCGCACTTGCCCCAGCCCTTTGCCGTAATGCCCTCACATAGTAGCTCTGCAATATCACCGGTCCCACGGCTCTCGATATTGTCCGTGTCGTCGATGGAAATCAGTATTTTCATGCTATCCTCCTGATGGTTATATTCGGTATTGTTCGTTTATTTATTAAGCATTTTCCATTTTGTTCTCTTGGTCGGTCAGCGGCATGTCGGGGATTTTGATCTGCGGCGGTCTGCTTCGCCTTGCGATCCTCCGACGTTTGCCACCCACGTGACAGGTGGCTGCTTTCTATATAATTGGCTGCTCGTGGGTACCCGGCTAAAACAGTTTTTTAACATTTAATCCTGGCCTCCAGCCTGCAAATCTCACAGCCCATCCACATCTGCAAAATCCCCGACATGCCGCCGCCCACTCAACACGGATTCACATATACGCTATGTGAATCCGGAAAATAAAATATATTTTTCTTAATTTTTAATCCTATTTTCTTCTTCTCCCTGATATTTACCTGTAAAAGTTTGTCTATATTCATTCTATACACCAAATTTTCATTAAACTTTTGACAACACCGTTATATTCACTTCAATCCTATTAACATGGTGTACCCGAAAGCATCTGTTCTGGTCATCACGATAAGGTCTTTGTTGTACGAGATCGTTGCATGCTCGTTGTAGTAGGTTGTGGCCATGGGAATTTTCTGTACGCCTGCACCGCTTTGCACCCCATTTGAAATCCCGTTCCACCAGGTCCAGACAGAGGAGTAAGCCAGACCGGTGATGGGATTATAATAGCGTGAGTGTGCGTCAACAGCGCCTGTATTGGGTGTAACGAAGTTTGCGAAGGTGGAAAAGGTTTCTCCGCTGCTTCCCGTATCCGGGTAGTAGGCAAGGGTGAAAGTCTCCGGGTTTACCAATAACAAATTGCTGTCAGTATAAAGGGGGAAGGCCGTCACTCCCGAAAGTGCAACCTGCATCTTTCCGTATGCCCAGGATGCCCGTGCAATACCTCCGCCATCATAAGCAGCTCCTATTTTGTGAAACTTATAGCTCCCGCTTGCGTCGTTCAGGGTATAGGTTGGTAGCGACTGGTCTGTTGGAATGAAATTCAACTGCAGAATTCTCATGTAAAACTGACCTGGGATAGTTGTGATGGCGCCTGTGCTTGCGGGTCCCGCGGGAATGTCGTTTTTCGTGGAAACCCCCACAATTACGGTCTTGTCGTCGGTAAATCTGCCGGTGAAAATCACGTTGTGAGACCCGTCCTTTACGGCAGCGAAGCTGTCGTATTCCTTCACCATCCCGTCCGGCTGCACCCCGAAGCAGGTCACTTTCCACAGCACATCATACATCGGCCCTGATTTGTATGCCGGAGTGCTGAAATCCCAATAGATGATATCCTTTATACTGCCACTCCCGCTTGGGAAGAGGGCGGATACGGGCGGGCTCCAGAATTGTCCCTTTTGCCCCACCCTTGCATTGCTGTATTCCCACTGGATACTGCTCCCGCTGTTGAGAGCGTCATATGAAAACTGGGTCGGGCCGTTCCCCGCCAATGTAGGATAATGGGGATTCTGGCCGGAGCCGGTACCGGATATATCCCAAATGTCATAATCACTGGCAGCTCTCTTCTTCTGGAATATTGTGATAGCTTTCGAACCATCCACTATGGAATATGTCCATGTCCCGGCTAACATGTTCTTCCTGGACCCCATGGAGCCGTGAAAACCTGTCCAGGCGCCGGCTCCCGACATGTTCAGTGTGAGGGAGTCCTGCACTGTAAGTTTTAAATCCGGAGGCAGGGCCACCGGTGTGGTACTGTCATCGGCGGGGTTGTAATGAGTGCTGTCCAGGAACTCGGTGAATGAGGCATTGCCGCTGCCGTCAATAACCAGGGTTCCCCGTTCCCACTTTGCAGTCGGACCGGTGACAAGGGTATGAAAATACCATGTACCGGTCAGATCGGCCTGGGAGATAGGGGCCGGTGTCGATAGCACCTGTGTTGATGCAGAGCCCTCCCCGTCGTGATTCTGGGCCGTTACCATAAAGTAGTAGGTTGTGTTGTTCGTCAGCCCCTGAATTACATAGGAGTTGCTCGTAACATTCAATCTGATAGAATTTGCCTTGGTTACCTGTCCGCCAGTGGGTATTGCAGTGTAATAAATGTTGTAGGACGTTGCCACATATTCAGAAGTCCAGTTTAAGGTAACTACCTGGTCGCCCGCAGATGCCTTCAAGCCCGTAACCTGTGAAGGGATGCCAGGACTAAACCGGAAAGGATCTCCGCTGAAGGCATCACCGCCGCCGCCCCCGCCCGAACAACCGTTCAGCAATAATGCCATGACAAGGCACAAGAGCAGAAGCATCTCTTTGCGCCATTGGATTTTCAAAACAATTTCTCCATCATATTAAAGGTCGAACCTGTATTCAATGCCGCCATAAACGTACCTGCCTGGTCGTGGAATGCCATAAGTGTCTTCATAATTATTATTCATGATGTTATCTGCTCCGACGTATATTGTGAACCTGTTCTTGAACAACTTCTGGCTCAGCCTACAGTTAATCACGGCGTAATCGGCCATCTTGGCTCTCATAACGGTGATATACTGCTGTTTTGAATAAACGTAGGAGTCTGCTACATAGACCAGTGAGACGAAAGGGATCAAACCGAAGGCGAACTCGTATTTACCGGTGAAAACAAACTTGTATTTGGGAACATACTGCACTTCGATCCTGTCGGGGAGAGAGTAGTCCCGGGACTGATTCAGCGTATATTGCACTTTTAACTGAAGCTCTTTGATGAAGTTGGTTTCCAGAGATGTTTCGAAGCCGTAGAAGCGGTATTGGGAAAAATTAAAGTTGTAGGGCGCAAACCCCTGCTGTGGTGTTATGTTCTGTTTCATGGCTATAAAGTTGAATATATCGCTGTGGAACCCATTGATCTTAAAGGAACTCCTCCAGGGCAGCTTCTGCTCCACACCGAATTGATAATGGTTAGCCTTCTCAGTCAACAGTCTGGTGTTGTTGGTATTTCTTAAATACAACTGACTTATGCTCGGAAAGTGGATATTCCTCATAAAGGCAGCTTTGAGTTTCGTTGCCTTGAAGATATCATAATAAATGCTCGTGGAGTAACTGTAATCATCGAGTCTTTTGTCTTCCCGCAACTGCCAGTGGCGGCCGTAGCCCACGGCAAAACCCAGTTTCTTCAGGAAGGTGACTTTATATTCGACAGCCGCGGAATAGAGATGGACCACATAATTATCGGAAACAGGGTATAGGATATAAGGGGGGCTGCCGGAGCCGACACCGTGTCCTCCCGAGGCCCCACTTTCCCCACCGCCCGGTTTGACGCCCCCGGTAGCTATCCATTGATCTTGCTCTCCGGAGAAATCAAAGGTAATGGATCCCGCTTTGCCAAAATCGTAGGCCGGCTGTATCGATGCTCCGGTGTTGATCCCTGTGTTTTTCAAATGGTAGGAGTTCGGCATGACGGGATTGTCAAAGGTGCTGTAGGTTTCGTCGTCGTATTGATTGTTGTCCTGGGTCATCTGGTTGTAATAGATCCTGGAACGGATATCCAGAGACTCCGTGGGGTTGTAATTGGCAACAAATTGAAACATGTATCCTTCATAGTTGTCAACCCGGCCGAACCGCGCAGGCGGCGCATAGGGATCGAATTTGTTGTTTATCGCGCTGGCCGGTTTGCCGTACCCTCCCTGGACATAATTACCGGAGACGGCAAGATGGAGAGTGTCGTTGGGAGTGAACCCGAGGTTCATGTAGGCATTGTTTCTGGTATTGTCGCTGTTTATCCGGTATCCGGCCGACTCTTCTAATGTGCCGATGAACGGTTTGGCAACAGGAAAGTAGTCGCGGCGATACATACTGCCGCTTAAGAAGAAGTCATATTTCCCCTTGGCGCCGGATAAACTGCTTTTAGTCAGATATGGAGTGCCCTCACCTGTCTCGTAGCTCAGGGTGCCTTTCAATCCCCGCTTCCCCTTCTTGGAAATGATGTCGATCACGCCGCCAAGAGCTCCCTGACCGTAAAGCACGGAACTTGCTCCGGCAATAACCTTTATTTTGGAAATGCTGTCTACCGGGATAATGGATGGATCGAACTGTCCGTCAAGAGCGGAATTCATGGGTACACCATCCATCAGCACAAGGATATTTCTTGTCTTAAAGCCCCTGATTTCGACGCGTGGTACACCTTCCGCGCCCATTTTAATATTGACGTCCGATAGAAGAACCAGCGCTTCATCGAGGGTTCTGGCACCGGTTTTTTTGATATCTTCGGCATTGATCTCATGTACAGTCTCGCCGGCCTCCATAGGGTTTACAGACGTCACCGTTGTTGGCTCAAGCTGGAAGATGTCTTCGCTCTGGTCTTCCGGTGAGCCCATGGCAAAAAGAGGCTGAACAGGGAGTAACAGAAATATCAAAAGGCTTGCCAATATAAGTAATGTTTGTTTCATTATTATTCCGGTCGTATTCAGTTGTTCCTTTGAAAACTGCCTCACTGAAATTCTATGCAAGTCACGCTATTTCTTCGGGAGTCCCGTGGCTTTTCATCTACCCTCATAAAATGTTTGATTTTAAGAGATTTGTTAAGATAAATCATCATGACCTGCACTGTCAAGAGGAAGTTGGAATATCTGGTAAGAATATGTAATTATTAGGGAGTAAATGGATATCAGGTCCGGAATATTAATCATCCCGCAGGCGGACAGGGTATCAAAGGCAAGACAAGAACATGAACCAATTTCGAAGCAAGCTTGAGGGTATTAAGCTGAAATCAGGACACTACAAGAAAAGTATTGAATATGAGGCCGAAAGTACCGAATCTGAAATCATTGTTAAACTGTAAACCACTAATACTTAAAGTGAATTTACGTACAACATGACTATAATATTGTAATTGAAATACAATCTTTCTTCCAGCTTTTTTATAGCATTTAGATAGGGGATAATACGTTCATCGGAAAAGTTTATTCTAAAAATTTCCACGTATATCTCGGACTCAACTATCGATCTGAGCCTTGCAAGATCTATGAATTTTGGTATATCTGATTCCGATGTCATATAATTTTCAATCTTAATCAATGTGTTTTCAAGTTCTACATGATGCTTACTTACTTTGTTTCTCACGTTATCAAGAAAAAAAGCTTTAAGTTGGGGATACTCCTGTGGTGAATATTCAGTAATCTTTGAAAAATAAGGAATTAGATGACATAGATAGACATAAACCCCTTTTTTTAATAATACCATGTCCTTTATAAGATTGATAAGTGTATTTCCTTTCTGAGTTACAGGCAATGCATAGGGATATGAAATGGACTTAATGCTTTCAACAGATATACCGCATGACTGTATTTCCATGTTTTCGTCCCATTCTATCCATACCACCTTTCCCTGATCGTAGAATGTTTTATCTATTTCATAAGGGAGATGAAAATTTATAATATCACCTTTTTTAATCTGTTCACGATTTACAACCCACCTGGGAATTGCTATTTTTAAGCCGTTTTTGCTAAGATCGATAAGGAGATATTCAAAACAGAGATGGTCCTCATCTTTTGAACCTATAAACGGAAGGTTTAAAGAATCAACTATTTTACGTACTTCTTTGCGTCGTTCTTCTACCATTATTTATAACCAATACAAATTTTTACTCTAAAAAATACAGACTTTCAATAAAAACATCAAAAAAACATTTTAAAATTAATAAAGTTGCTTAAGAAACAATAAGAGTCAATCAGGTTTATTAATTGGTTTCCGTTTTTTGAAGATTTTCCCCGTCTGCAACGTGTAATGTGCAAAAATCAGTTTCATCAACCATCGAATATATAACGCAGTTAGTGCCGATTGTTAGATTTTCTGGAATGATGGAATATTTTCCTATAAGTGTGAGCCCCGTATTGATATGGTCTGGAAAAAGTCGATTGATAACCGTAGAATCACCCACACCTATTTGAGATTTTCTCCCGATAAGCACTTTTTTATCTATGATGCTCCGTTCTATATGAGATTCTTCTTTAATGACTGTGTCATGCATAACAACTGAATCTTTTACTGAGGCACCTTGCTCGACAATTACCCCCGGAGAGAGAATGCAGTTTTCCACTTTGCCGTAAATTATGCAACCAGGTGATATTACAGAGTTTATTGTGCGGCCTGTTTTTGTAACTTTTATTGGGGGGCGGTCGTAAAAAATTCCTTTTGTACTCAAATTTGACATAATTTTCCATGCTTCGGGAGAGAGCCCTGTTGAAGTGTCAAGGATGTCCATATTGGCATCCCAATAAGCCTGAACAGTTCCCACATCACGCCAATAGCCATCAAAGGGATATGCGAAAACATTGCCTTCCTGCAATGCATTGGGGATGATATGGTATCCGAAATCCACTTCTTTTGTTGCTTCGAGAAGCTCAATCAGATAATCCCTGTCGAAGACGTATATTCCCATTGAGGCAAGGTTTGATTTTGCCTGTGGGGATTTCTCTTCCCACTCTATTATGCGATGCTGTTCGTTTATTAAGCCTGTACCGAATTGATTAGTTTCTTCCCAGGGCACCTCTATCATACTTATAGTAACCTTTGCTCTGTGATCGTGATGAAATTGAAGCAGCGACCGATAATCCATATGATATATATGATCCCCGGAGAGAACGAGAACATTATTGAAATTTCCTGAGTTGAAAAAATCCATATTTTGACGAACTGCATCAGCTGTGCCTCTATACCAATCCCATTCCTTTTCCCCTGTTTTTGGGGGTAGTATTTTTGTACTCCGGGAACGTCCTGAAAGATCCCAGGATGAACCGTTGCCAATATGGCCCATAAGCGAGAGAGGCTTGTACTGAGTGAGTACCGCAACATCTGCAAGGCGTGAGTTTGATATATTGCTGAGTGTGAAATCAATAATTCTGTATATGCCGCCAAAGGGAACAGCGGGCTTTGCCCGATGGCTTACGAGGATATTCAATCTGCTTCCTACTCCGCCGGCTAAAAGCAATACAGCGGTATCATTCATTTAATAATTTCTCCTGTGGAATAAAAACTTTTTGTAAATTTTCCAGGTCCAAGATTCGGATATATTGTTACACCCGATGAAATCCTTGTTTCTCTTGCTATACGCGTTCCCATCCCTATTACGGTGAGTTCCTCGGAGGAGTTTTCTCCTATATGTGCATTTGTTCCGACAGTTACATCCTCATCAATTATTGTTTTTATTACCTTTGCATTTTGTTTGATGACAGTATTGGAAAAAAGTATGGAGTCTTCCACTACCGCATTACTATCTACTTTAGCGCCCGGGAAGAGTATTGAACGGATTACCTTGCCTTTAATCCGACATCCGGAATAAAACATGGAGTCCTCAACTATTGCGTCGGGGCCTATCAAGGCGGGCTGACGATCACGAATATGGAAATTGGAAAGGTTTGTACATATATGCCAGGATGCAATATTAATCCCGGGGAGATCACCCAGAAGATCCATGCTTGTTTGCCAATACTCATCGAGTGTGCGGGTATATCCCCAATAGCCGTGATGTTTATATCCGAACACCTTATAATTATTAGCCAGTAAAAAAGGAATAATATCCTTGCCGAATTCATGTGAATCCTCAGATGCATTTGCTTTCAGAGCTTCAAAAAGTGTATAGGGGGTAAACACATAGATAGTTAATGAAGCCCAGTCAAAGGGTATTTTGTCGCTTTTTTCCGTATACTGCAGAACCCTCCCGCCCCTTGAATCTCCTTCTTCAATTGCAGCCGTGCCAAAACGATGAGCACCTTTTCTTGGCACTTTTGCAAAGGCTATGGTAAGATCGGCACCCTTCTCCAGATGAAATCCTATTATTTTTCTGTAATCCATTTTGTATATATGGTCCCCTGATAGTACAATGATAAGACCAGGCTTATGGATGCTTAGAAAATCAAGATTCTGGTATACTGCATCGGCAGTGCCCTTGTACCAGTCAGATGTGCCCATGCCTTTAAACGGCGGGAGAATGGTTACAAATCTGTCTCGGCCGTTCATATCCCATGGTTCCCCATTTTGCATATGCTCCATCAGGTAAAGAGGTTTATACTGAGACAATATTCCTACCTTCTCAATGCCTGAATACATCAGATTGCTCATTGGAAAATCGATGATGCGATAAAGTCCGCCGTAAGGCATTGCAGATTTTGGTCTGAAAAAGGTGAGTACTCCCAGATCATCTACTCTTGCGCCTGCCAGTATCATTGCTATGGTATCCAAAAAAGACTCCTTTTACTCAATTCAAAAACTTATAAATCAAGCTACACTTTTATTCTATCGCCTTCTCCGTATATAGTCAATTGCACTGTTTAAATTCAAATCATTTAACTAAATTTTTCTATTTGACACATAATTCTTGTATTGAAAGGGTATTTAAAATCAATAGATTCCTCAAAGCTCTGCTTCAGGGCAACCGCATTCCCTCGCCCCTTGTGGGAGAGGGCAGGGTGAGGGGGAATAAACATGTTTCCCATTCCTCTGATACCTTGCAGCTTTGCTGCGGGGGAGGTTTATTGCAAACAGGATTTTTATGAGTTTTTTATACATCAATCCTTTTTTATGTTTCCACTTTCTTTGTTGTTTGTATGGATTAGTTTATATCTTGATCTTTGGAAAGAGAATGCAATTATACCACCTATGATGAAACCGATCAGCACAGAAAGAAATACTATTATTGCAAGAGATGCCTCAAATTTCCAGAAAATAAAGGAGACTGCAACAGGTGCAGCATTTTGAATTGAAAAGATGGTCACCAGCAATAGAATTATTATAACAACTATCGATATCATCATTCATCCCTCCCTGGAATAACGATCAGATTCGTTATAATTTCTCCCGGCATATTATTGCCGATAAATTATTTTCAATTAGTACCTTTCTCATCCTATTATCTTTGTGCTATTTTTTCAACACATAAACATGTTTGCGGCTATAAAACATTAAAAATTATATTTATACAAAAACCATGACCTGGCTCCCAGCTTTATTGCCCCGCCGGGTCAATACCCCGAAGCTTGCTTCGAAATGGTTCCATATTCTTGCCTTTGATACCCCGTCCGCTTGCGGCGGGGTGATCCATTTCTTTAATAGAAGTGGCATTTTTAACAATGATCGGAAAATAGAGCTGTTGACTTATTTGATACATTGCTTATGAATCCAATATTCCCCGGACCAGCCTGGAAATTTGAGTCATGTCGAATGGCTTCTGGATAAACCCGTGACATCCTTTATCCATAATCTGCTGTGCCTGACTGTTCAAACTGTAGCCGCTGCTGAGGATTATCTTTGTCTGGGGGTTCACTTCCCTGATACGGTCAAAGGTTTCATTTCCTGAGAGCCCCGGCATGATCATATCGAGGACAACAAGATCAATTTTGTCTTTCTTTTCTTTATAGAGCCTGATTGCTTCCTCTCCGTTTTTCACTGCATATACACTGTACCCAAGGGACTCAAGGAATTCTTTGCTCACCACAAGGACATCGGGCTCATCATCGACTATAAGGATTGTCTCTGTGCCTCTCATAATTTCCGGGGCTGCAGATTTCTCTTTTACAACATCCTTATCTGATGCAGGGAAGTAGAGTGCAAATGTAGTTCCCCTGCCGGGTTTGCTGGTGACGTCAATGAAACCGTTATGATTCTTTATAATGCCATAAACCATTGCAAGTCCCAAACCGGTACCCCTGCCGAGCTCTTTTGTGGTAAAGAAGGGTTCAAAGATTCTCTCTTTCATCTTTTTGTCCATGCCTATACCGGTATCGCTGATAGATGTCTGCACATACCTTCCGGGTGCCATCCAATATGGTTTTGCATGATTCTCACCAACAACAATATTCCTGGTTTCAATGGAGAGGTCTCCTCCTTCCGGCATAGCCTGCCAGGCGTTGAGGTAAAGATTGAGGAGTACCTGTTCAATTTGGCCCTGGTCTGCCTCTATAACCCATATGTCCTTTTCGTATTTACAGTGTATGGTAATCTCTTTTTTAGTTCTGCCGAACATGGTGGAGGTCTTTTCAATCAGTTCATTCATGCTGACTGGTTTGACCACATATTTCCCGCCCCTTGCAAAACCAAGAAGCTGGCCGGTGAGGTTTGATGCGTTTTTTATCTGCTCTTCAATACGTTTTAGCTTCTCATAGTGCGGATGATCCGGACTAATGTCCAACATCATGAGTGAAGCATACCCCTGAATGCCCATAAGGAGGTTGTTGAAGTCGTGGGCAATACCTCCTGCAAGGGTACCGATAGCCTCCATCTTCTGGGCGTGCATGAGTTGTGCTTCCAGCCTTTTCTGCTCGGTGATATCCTCACACACCATAATATTGTCGCCGTTCTCCAGTAGCACAGGGATAAAATTGATTACCTTCGTTGATCCGTCTTTGCATATTGTGTTGAAGATCCTTGGCCGCTGCTCTCCATAACCGGCAGTATTCAGATCATCTAACCATACCGATATGACGTTGTGCCGGTATGTTTCAT
Source organism: Pseudomonadota bacterium (assembly GCA_026388275.1). Classification (NCBI taxonomy): domain Bacteria; kingdom Pseudomonadati; phylum Pseudomonadota; species Pseudomonadota bacterium. Next base: position 29,681 of record JAPLKB010000029.1, on the reverse strand, counting down.
CAGGATATGCCTTTTTGAACCATGTTTTCCCGTCAGGTATGTCACTAAGGTCGTAGCCGAATATGGCCCGGTATTTTGGGTTGATATAAAGAAATTGTCCATTTTTATCGATTAAAGCCATCCCGAGAGGTGCATTTTCAGTAAGGATGGCGAACTTCTGTCTCTCATATCTTAGTTGGTCTTCTGCCTGTTTACGTTTAGTTATATCCTCTACGGTGCCTTCAAAGTAACGGATGTTCCCGGCATCATCACGGACTGCCTGGACATTCATGGACGTCCAGATTTTATCCCCGTTCTTCTTGTACATCTCGGCTTCAAAATTCTCAATCCCTTCTTTGTCTTTGAGAAGATGCATATACTCTTTTCTTTTTTCAGGGTTGACGTATATTTGAGCTCCGATATCGGAGACGTTCATCATCTCTTCGGGAGAGTCATATCCGTGGATACGGGCCGATGCAGGATTTACGCTTATAAAACGTCCTTCAGGTGTGCTCTGGAAGATGCCTTCAACGGCGTTTTCGAAGATGGAACGGTATTTTGCTTCGCTTTCACGAAGCGATGCCTCTACAGTCATCAGGCTCGTTATATCATCGAGGGTCTCAATGCCGGCTATAATATTTCCTGATGAATCTCTCACAACTGCTGCGGTAAAGCGAAGCCATACCCCTCCCCTCATGTGCGGGAAGTAATCTGTTGTCTCATATGTTCCCTCAATGAGTCTTGATTTATTGAACATGCCGTACCATTGGGAAACCTCATCTTCTTTAGAGCCCTTGATGACCAGGTCTACGAGACAGGGCCTTGATTCCTTGTAAAAGGCTTTCCAGTAATCGGAGCGGCCCAAAATGCTATTTGCCTTAATACCGCTATATATCTCAAGGGCTTTATTCCAAAGAATGATGTTATGATCTTTATCTATGGCAAATTGGGGAATTGCAGACCCTTCTGCAATCGCTGCCAATCTCTCCTTGCTCTCTCGCAGCGCCTCTCGCGCCTGTTTATGCTCTAATTCTGATTGTTCAAGCTCTTTGATTCTCTGTTTTAAGACTGATATCTCTTGGATCAATGTTGAATCTGTGCTTGATAGATCTTTCATCATGTCCTCGTGGTGATAAATAGTGCGAAAATGTATCAATAATATATTCAGGAGATTATCGAATATTCATCGAGGTGTCAAATACTAATTCATATAAAAATAAAATGACAACATATATAAACTTCCGGGCTTGTATTGATTTTTTATATGGGTACTATGCATACGTAAAGATTTGAGCAGAGGTCACTATTACCAATCGAAACATTGTATGATGCTTATTTGTGAAAAACTTGATTGCAGGAAGAAGCTTATGCCGCAAGCAAAAACTACGCAGAGTGCTTTTCAGGAGGAAAGATTTTTCTCAAGTACGCAAAAATCTGATGAACAGAAAGTCAAACGTTCCAATAACGGCTAATGACAATCATGAATAATGACCAATACCCAATTAAAGGAATTGCTCATTATTCCAGGTAGCCCTTGATTTACTTCATTTAAACCTATATAATTATGGATATTTAACGGAGGTTAACGTGAGAGATACTTTATGTGGTTTAGTAAAAAAGGAAGATATTGGAAAAACACTCTGCCTGACTGGATGGGTATATAGAAGGAGAGACCACGGTGGTCTTATTTTCGTTGATTTGAGGGATGTAACCGGAGCTGTGCAGGTTGTCTTTTCGCCAGATATTTCTGCTGATGCCCACCAGAGGGTGGGGAATATTAAGCAGGAATATGTTATCAGCGTTAAAGGTAGGGTTGCAGCAAGGCCTAAGGAGACTGAGAACCCGAATATTCCCACCGGAACTATCGAAGTTCTGGCAGATACTTTTGAGATATTAAATACCTGCAAGCCGTTGCCCTTTCAGCTTGATGATGAAGAAACAAGCGAATCCCTTAGGCTAAAGTACCGGTATCTGGATATGAGACGGCCTGAGATCCAGAAGATATTTATCGACAGGAGTCGTGCATATAAAGTTACAAGAGATTATTTTGTATTGAATGGCTTTCATGAGTTCGAGACGCCATTTTTTACAAAGAGCACGCCTGAGGGCGCCAGGGATTTTATTGTGCCGAGCCGCCTGAACCAGGGTATGTTCTATGCTTTACCCCAGTCTCCTCAGCTTTACAAGCAGATATTGATGATAGCCGGATTTGACAGGTATTTCCAGATAGCAAGATGTTTCAGGGATGAGGATCTGCGGGCAGACAGACAGCCTGAGTTTACCCAGATTGATGTTGAAATGAGCTTTGTAGATGTAGATGACGTGATCAAAATGGGGGAGGGGCTGATTAGCGACCTTTATGAAGCCTTGAGGGGCGAGTCGATAGAAACCCCGTTTATGAGGATGAAATATGACGAAGCTATGAATCTCTATGGATCAGATAAGCCTGATTTACGGTTTGAACTAACCATGGTAAATTTGACCGATATTTTTGAAAATACCGAATTCGGAGTTTTTAAGAAGACCATAGAAAATAATGGTGAAATTAAAGCTCTTGTGCTTAAAAGCAAGACACTTTCAAGAAAAGATCTCGATACCGCTGTTGATGTTGCAAAAGAGTTAGGGGCAGGCGGTCTTATCTGGATTCGCAAGGAAAATAATGCATTACAGTCACCGACAGTCAAATATCTGAGTGAGATCGAAAAAACAGCCATGATTGAAAGGCTGGGCGCTGAGAATGGTGATGTTGTTTTCATTATGAGTGATAAGCGAGATAAAGTGAATGAGCTTATGGGTAGGTTCAGGCTCTATCTTGGCGAGAAATATGGATTAATACGCAAGGATGAATTCAAGTTTTTGTGGGTGGTAGACTTCCCGCTTCTTGAGTATAGCGAAGAAGAGAAGAGGTATGTAGCACGACATCATCCCTTTACATCTCCACAAGGGAAGATAAAAGACTTTGAAGGTAACTACGATTCCATTAAAGCAAAGGCATATGACCTTGTTCTAAATGGTGTAGAACTTGGCGGAGGTAGTATAAGGATTTTCAGGACAGATGAACAGATGGAAATGTTTAAGCTCCTCGGCATTAATGAAGATGAAGCATCTGAGAAATTTGGATTTTTGCTTGAAGCTCTTGAGATGGGTGCACCCCCGCACGGCGGCATAGCTTTTGGTTTTGACAGGATAATTATGATGTTTTTAAAACTTGACAGCATAAGAGAGGTTATACCTTTCCCGAAAACCCAGAAGGGAACATGCCCGCTTACAGGTGCCCCATCAAGGGTTGGGCAAAGACAATTAAGCGAACTGAAGATAAAGGTAACGGCATAATCAACATAAAAGGTATAAGGGGTCAAATTTCAGGAGGTTCCTTTGAAAAAGAAGAAAGGCTTTATATTTAAAAACATCGTCGGAAAAACAAAATACCCTTTAATAGATGTTGAAGCTCCTGAGCTTTTCAGAGATGTCTTTCCTTATACAGAGATGTGCAAAGTAAAATTTGACCATAAGATTGAACTTATTGACCCTCCTGATGAAATATATATTACAGATACGACATTCAGGGACGGTCAGCAGTCCAGACCACCTTTTACAGCAAAGCAGATTGAAGAGCTTTTTGACTTATTGCACCGGCTTGGCGGTACAAATGGTGTAATAAGGCAATGCGAATTTTTCTTATACAGTGAAAAAGATAAAGATGCTGTTGTGAGATGTCTTGATAAGGGTTACCGCTATCCGGAAATCACCGGTTGGATAAGGGCTGTTAAGGAGGATTTGCAACTTGTAAAAGATCTTGGATTGAAAGAAACCGGTATACTTACCAGTGCCTCTGATTACCATATATTTATGAAATTAAAAAAGACGCGCTCACAGGTTTTTAAAGATTATGTAAAGATTGTTGAAAACACTCTCGAGAACGGTATAATCCCGAGATGCCATTTTGAGGATATTACCAGGGCTGACATATACGGTTTCTGCGTTCCCTTTGCCCAGGCACTTATGAGCATGTCGGAAGAGGCTAAAATACCGGTAAAAATAAGACTATGCGATACATTGGGGATTGGCATCACATACCCCGGGTCTGCGCTTCCGAGATCTATGGGAAAGATAATAAGGGCTATGATAGATGATGCAGGTGTCCCATCAGAGTATCTTGAGTGGCACGGTCATAATGATTTCAACAAAGTTATTATAAACAGTGTTAGCGCATGGCTTTATGGTTGTGCCTATGTAAACGGAACACTTCTCGGTATAGGAGAGAGGACAGGGAATGCGCCCATAGAAGGGCTTATAATGGAGTATACCTCTCTCACAGGCGAAGAGAATGGTGTGGATACAAAGGTAATTACAGAAATCAAGAACTATTTTGAAAAAGAGCTGGGTTACCATATACCACGAACTCAACCTTTAGTTGGACTTGATTTTAATGCTACATCAGCCGGTGTACATATAGACGGCATTTTAAAAAATGAAGAAATATATACATCTTTTGATACGAAAAAGCTTCTTGACAGACCAATAACCGTTAATATAACAGATAAGTCGGGTCTTGCCGGAATTGCGCACTGGATAAACTCGCGTTTTGCACTGGTCGGGAAAGAACGGGTAGAAAAAACACATCCTGGGGTGGCTAAAGTTAATAAACGGATAATCAAGCAGTATGAAGAGGGAAGGATAACCGCAATATCCGATGATGAAATGGAACATGCTGTGAGAAGGTATATGCCAGAGATATTTGTATCTGAATTCGAGCTGTTGAAGAAGAAAGCCCACGATATGGCGGCAGATTTGATGGAAAAATATATTGAAGATGTTGCTATTAAAAGTATGGTGCCGGAACAGCAGGAGCAGGCCTTAAAGAATATTGTTGAAGAATATCCTTTCATACAGTTTGCATATACTGTCAACAGTGAAGGCATTAAAATTACGAGAAATATCACACAGGCTGTTGATAAAGCCAAATATCACAGAATAGGTTTGCACGAGGATTTTTCAGACAGGGACTGGTTCATAAACCCTATGAAAACAGGAAAAATCAGTGTGACAGATATATATTCATCAAGGATTACCGGCGCACTTTGTGTTACCGTATCAGGGCCGATCAGAGATGAATTAGGAGATATAATCGGCATTTTGGGTCTTGATATCAAGTTTGAAGATTTGACTAAAGCCGGGGAGTAAACACGTGGGTAAGACGATTGTAGAAAAGATATTGAGCATGAATACAGGAATAGACTTAAGACAGGGAGATTATGCAGTCGTGAATGTTGACAGAATACTCCTTCAGGATGGCACTGCACCACTTGCTATTAAAAAGTTTAAGGAGATGGGTTTTAAAAAACTTTTTGACGGCAGCAAAATTAACTTTTTCATTGACCACTCATCACCAAGTTCAAGGATGGAGCTTTCCAATGACCATATAATGATAAAAAAATTTGCGCAAATATATGGGGCCAATGTGTATGAGGTTGGTGACGGCATATGCCATCAAATAATGATGGAACAAACATTATCCCCGGCCGAAGTGCTTCTTGGTGCAGATTCACATACATGTACCGGGGGTGCCCTCGGTGCCTTTTCCACCGGCATGGGTTCAACAGATATTGCTGTTGCAATGGGACTGGGGAAGAGCTGGCTCAGGATTCCTGAAACCATTAAATTTGATATTGATGGCGAATTCCCTTCAGGTGTTTTTACAAAGGATTTAATTCTTAAAATTATCGGCATGATTGGTGCTGACGGTGCTACATATAAATCAATGGAGTTTACAGGAGAAACATTGTTCCATCTTGATGTGGAAGAAAGAATGACCGTTGCCAATATGGCCGTAGAAGCCGGTGCCAAATGCGGGCTCTTTCCATCGGATATTATGACATTCCTTTTTCTTAAGAAAATGAGAAGAGAAAAGCAGTATATTGAAATTCTGCCCGATGATAATGCTCATTATGAAAAAATAATAGAAATTAATTTAGAACATCTTATGCCTATGGTAAGCCTTCCGCATGAGGTTGATAATGCAAAAAGCATCGAAGATAATGGGGTAAACGAAATAAATGTCAACCAGGTATTTATAGGCTCATGTACAAACGGGAGAATAGAGGACCTTCGTATAGCATCATTTATTTTAAAAGGAAGAAAAAAACATAAAGATGTTAGACTTCTGGTGTGCCCTGCGTCGAAAATGATTTACTATCAGGCTTTACAGGAAGGCATACTCACAAGTCTTTTTGAGGCTGGTGCAACAATTTTACCACCGGGATGCGGACCCTGTATAGGTCTTCATCAGGGTGTACTGGGTGATGGAGAAGTTTGTGTTTCAACTTCAAACAGAAATTTTTTGGGAAGGATGGGAAACCCAAATTCAGGTATAGTACTTGCCTCACCAGCCACTGCGGCGGCAAGTGCATTAAAAGGAAGACTCACGGACCCCAGAGAGGTTTTTGATGATTTCAAAAGGAAGACATATGGACCTGGTGGAGGCTTTTAATGATTTTAAAAGGAAAGGTGTGGAAATTTGGAGATAATATTTCTACCGACCATATAATTCCAGGTAGATTTTACCATTTAAGATCAAATCTTGAAGAATTAAAAAAGCATGTTTTTGACGATGTTGTGTCTGAATTTTATAAAAAGGTGAACAAGGGTGATATTGTTGTGGGCGGAAAGAATTTCGGCCTTGGCTCAAGCAGAGAGCATGCGCCGTTAATTATAAAAATGGCAGGTATCGATGCCATAGTTGCTCATTCATTTGCGAGGATATTTTACAGAAATGCCATTAATGTTGGGCTTGCAGCAATAATATGTGATGTCGACGATATAAAAGAGGGATCTATACTTGAGATTGATATGGATGAAGGCATAATATTTGATAGAGTGAATGGCATTCATAAAAAATTTCCCAGACTTCCATCGATAATGAGAGATATTTTAAATGAAGGCGGCCTTGATTACTATATTAAAAAGCACGGGAAGCTGGTGGTCTAATAGACAGAGTAGACTTCTCAATTGTTCATTAAGAATACTTATGGAGAGTTAATAGTTTGAGCGAAAAAATAATAATTCCCTATATTTCAGGAGATGGTGCCGGTGAAGATATCTGGAAAGCGTCAAAGGAGGTGCTGGAAGAGGCAATCATAAAGGCATACGGTGGTGAAAAGAAGATAGAATGGATAGAAACCTTTGCAGGGCTGAAGGCTTTTGAAAAAACAGGATCATTAATTCCTGATGAGACCCTGGAAATCATAAAGCAGCACCGGACAGCTATAAAAGGTCCTCTGACGACGCCTGTTGGGGGAGGATTCAGAAGTCTAAATGTCTATTTAAGACAGGTTTTCGATCTTTATGTTTGTCTAAGGCCTGTCAGGTATTTCAAGGGTCTGCCGAGCCCTTTGAAAATGCCGGAGAAGGTTGATATCATTATCTTTAGAGAAAATACAGAGGATATTTATAGAGGTATAGAATGGAAGGAAGGTTCAGAAGAAGCAAATATTTTTATAAAGTTTTTAAAGGAAAAGATGAATGTAGTACTGCCGGATGATGCCGGAATAGGAGTCAAACCGATAAGCAAAGACAAAACAATAAGATTCACGAAATGGGTTATTAATTATGCCATTAAAAACAGAAGAAAGATGATTACTGTTGTCCATAAAGGCAACATTATGAAGTATACGGAAGGTGCTTTTAGAGAATGGGCATATGATGCCGCAAAGGAGTTCGAAGATTATATTACCTTTGATACAGCGAACGACAAGATATCTTTCAACGACAGGATAGCTGATAATATGTTTATGCAGGTGATAATGAAGCCTGAAGATTATGATATTTTATTATGTCCTAATCTTAACGGGGATTACCTTTCTGATGCCTGCGCAGCGCTGATTGGAGGGCTTGGTGTTGCTCCAGGCGCTAACATCGGTGATGATGTGGCAATTTTTGAACCGACGCATGGGAGTGCCCCGAAATATGCAGGTAAGGATTTGGTTAACCCTGCCTCTTTTTTGCTTTCAGGATCAATGATGTTTGAATATATGGGTCTTGATGAAGCAGCGGAAATGCTGAGAAAGGCAATAGAGGAGACAATAAGGAATGGGATTATGACCTATGATCTTGCGCGTCAGACAGAAGGGGTAAAGCCGGTTAAGTGTTCAGTGTTTGGGGGAGAAGTATTAAAAAGAATAAAATAGAATATAGCAAGCGTAAAAGAAAAATATTGATCATATAAGTTGTATTTGACCTATATTAGTTCCTTTTCAGATGATAGGAGATTATTATGTTAGAAGATACAAAAAACAAAATAGATACATTAGTAGAAAGAATCAACAACCTAAGGGGTTATCTTTGACCTCCCTGCTGTAAATAATCAGATTGCACAGCTTGATAAAGAAATTTCAAAAGAGAGTTTCTGGGATGATCAGGAAAATGCCCAGAAAATATTAAAGGAAAGAGCGAGACACCAGGAAGAACTTGATCGATGGGAAGGACTGGAAAAAGAGCTTGAAGAGATACTTATATTAAGTGAGATAGTAAGAGAAACTGAAGACCCGAAAGACATGGATGAATTGTTTAAAAGGGTCGAATATCTTGATGGGTTGTTAAGCAAATATGAGATCAAGAGAATGCTTGGAGGTGAAAATGATAAGGAAAATGCAATTGTTTATATAAATGCCGGCGCCGGCGGCACAGAAGCACAGGACTGGGTTGAGATGCTGCTTAGAATGTATCTCAAGTGGGCTGAAAAAGAAAAGTTTGAAACAGAGGTAGTTGACCTTCTTCAGGGTGAAGAAGCAGGTGTAAAGAATGTAACTTTCCTTGTAAGAGGTTCGTATGCATACGGGTATTTGAAGTGTGAAAGCGGAATTCACCGACTGGTCAGGGTTTCGCCTTTTGACGCAAATAACAGGAGACATACATCTTTTGCATCTGTATATGCATATCCCGAACTGCCGGACAATATAGCGGTTGATATTAATGACGAAGATCTGAAAATAGATACATTCCGATCAAGTGGCCCTGGAGGGCAGCATGTTAATAGAACCGAATCTGCTATAAGGATTACCCATGTCCCCTCTGGTATTGTTGTTCAGTGTCAGAATGAGCGCTCTCAGCACAAGAATAAGGCAATAGCAATGGCTATATTGAAATCAAGGCTGTATGAGCTTGAGAAGAAAAAGCAAGAAGAGAAGATGGATACCTTAAACAAGGAAAAGAAAGACATTGCCTGGGGCAGCCAGATCCGTTCGTATGTCCTGCATCCATATAAGCTTGTTAAAGATCACAGAACAAAAATTGAAGAGCATAATGCGGATGCAGTACTTGATGGAGGGATTGAACCCTTTATTAAGGCCTGCCTTTTATTCTTGACTTTCGAGCAGAAAAAGGAGGATAATTGACAAGATATGGAAATATTAGGCGATAACAAATTAGACGAACTTGAAGGGAAAATTGAGAAGTTAGTAATAAGTTATAAGGCTGTAAAAGAGGAAAAAGATAAGTTAATTGTTAAAATTAAGGCTTTGGAAGCACAAAATGTGGAACTGAAGGAAAAAGCTGAAGGTTCAAAGAGTGAAAAGGAACTGATAGCAAGTAAAATTTCAAAGATATTAGAGAAGATAGACAAGGCAGAGGCTTGAAAAAGTAAATGGAAAAAAAGGTTGAAGTCAATATATTAAATCAACCATTTACATTTATTGGCGAGGACGAAGATAGGATAAGGAGAGCAGCACAAGATGTAGATGAAAGACTAAACCGTATTGTTAATGATTACGGGATAGTAAACACAATGAACGCAATTATGATGGCAATGATGGAACTGACAGATGAAATTTTTGAGATAAGGGCGCATGCCGAAAGGTTCGAGGGGAGGACCTTGAGTCTTTTGAAAAGGGTTGAAGAATTATGAAATTCCCTGCGGTGTACGTGATAGATGGTGGACTTTGAGCCAACACCTCTTTTATGGGAACTTCCTCTTGTTGCGGTGTGCATGCTTGCCTTTGAGCAAGAAGCCTGATGCAACAAAAAAGTGCCCACTTAACCGAGAGGTTCAAGATATACTGTTTACACGGCACTCGCGGGGGCTTTTTTAGGTTAGTTGCTGAGGAAATTGAGTTTTAAATATAAATAACTTTATGTTACTCGGAGGTAAAATAATTTCATTGCAGCAGTAATATAAGGTACTCTTTTCCCTCAACATACTGGCCCCTAATGTATTTATATATTTATGAGGGGGCAATTTGAACAATATAGCGATAAATATTATTATAGCCATAGTTGCTCTGTTTGCAGGTTTTGTGCTTGCCAGATTTATTCAGAAACGAAAGATTGGTGAGTACGAGAAGATAGGCAGAAAAATACTGGAAGATGCAAAGAAGGAAGCCGATGTTCTTATCAGAGAGGCATCTATCCAGGCTAAAGATGCTGCAATTCAATCAAAAAATGAGTTTGAACAAGAAATAAAAACTAGAAAAGTTGAGCTTCAGAATATTGAAAGACGGCTTTCCCAAAAAGAATCAAATCTTGATAAAAAAATCGAATTAATCGACAAAAAAGAAGATGAATTATCAAAGAAGGACAAAGAAGCAACAAACAAGCATTCTCAACTTGACAGTAAAATCCGGGAATATGAAACTCTCTTGTTAAGTGAAAGGGAAAAGCTCGAAAAAATATCAGGATTAACTGCAGAGGAAGCGAAGAAAATCCTCATGGAGTTAATGGAAGATAATGCAAAGTACGAAGCTCTGAAGATATGCAAAAAGATTGAAGAAGATGCGAGAGAACGTGCTGACAAAAAAGCAAAAGAAATTATCGCACAGTCTATTCAGAGATATGCAGGTGATTATGTCGGGGAAGATGCTGTGTCAACCGTTCCTCTTCCAAATGAGGAGATGAAGGGCAGGATTATAGGAAGGGAAGGAAGGAATATAAGAGCGTTAGAGGCAGCAACAGGTGTCGATATTATTATTGATGATACCCCTGAAGCTGTTATTCTCTCATGTTTTAACCCTATAAGGCGGGAAGTTGCACGGATAGCCATTGAAAGGTTGATAAGCGACGGGAGGATTCACCCCGCAAGAATTGAAGAGATAGTGTCGAAAGTTGCAGAGGAAATGGAAGAGAAGATAAAAGAGGCTGGTGAGCAGGCTATATTCGATCTGGGAATTCATAATGTGCATCCTGAGCTTGTAAGGCTTCTGGGACGCTTGAAATACAGAAGCAGCTATGCTCAGAATATATATCAACATTCGCTTGAAGTTGCATTTATATGTGGAATCATTGCATCCGAATTAAGAATTAATATCAAAGAAGCAAAGAGAGCAGGACTTTTGCATGATATAGGGAAGGCAGTTGACCATGAAGTCGAAGGTTCACATGCTTCACTTGGTGCTGATCTTGCCAAGAAGCATGGCGAAAGCGATATAATTGTCCATGCAATCCTTGCGCATCATGAAGATGTTCCAGCTTCGGGTATTCTTGACGTGATAGTCCAGGCAGCCGATGCTCTATCCGGCGCTAGACCGGGCGCGAGAAGGGAAATGCTCGAAACATATATTAAAAGGCTTGACGAACTTGAACGTATTTCCAACAGTTTTCCTGGTGTTGAGAAATCCTATGCTATTCAAGCCGGCCGAGAAATACGGATAATTGTAAGCAGCGAGAAGATAAACGACGAGCAAACATATTTGTTGTCAAGGGATATTGCAAAGAAGATAGAAACGGACCTTTCCTATCCTGGACAGATTAAGATAGTGGTAATCAGAGAAACAAGGGCCGTTGAGTATGCAAAATGAAATAAAAGTTCTCTTCCTCGGTGATGTCATAGGTAAACCTGGTAGAAGAGCTGTTGAAACATTCATAAAAACCGTCAATGCAGACTTTAAAATAATAAATGGTGAAAATTTAGCAGGTGGTATCGGAATTACCCCAAGAGTTGCATTGGAAATGCTGTCTTGTGGAATAGATCTGATAACTACCGGTAACCATGTATGGAAGAAGAAAGAGACAGCTCCTTTCCTAATGGAAGAGCAGCGGGTCATCAGGCCGCTAAATTATCCTGAGGGAACTCCTGGTTCTGGGTATAAGATAATCAAAAGAAATGACAAGGAATTATGTATAGCCAATGTCGAGGGAAGGGTTTTTATGAATTCTCTTGAATGCCCTTTCAGGGCAATGAAAGATCTTGCTGAACGTTATGGCGAAAAGGTCCCGATAATTGTGGATTTTCATGCTGAAGCTACATCGGAGAAAGTTGCTCTGGGTTGGTATCTTGACGGTAAGGTTTCGGCAGTCTTAGGGACTCATACACATGTTCAGACAGCCGATGAAAGAATTCTGCCGAACGGTACTGGATATATCACCGATGTCGGGATGACCGGCCCTGCAGATTCAGTAATAGGTATGGATAAGACAGCTGTTTTGAAAAGATTTACGACTATGATGCCACATAAATATGAAGTTGGTAAAGAAAATATAGAAGTCCAGGGAGTATTGCTTACTATAGACATAATAACTAAAAAATGTTTAAAAATTGAGAGAATAAAGGAAAAAATAGGTTAAATAAATTTCATTGTCAACATTGCACGCTTAATATAATAAGCTAAAGCATTTATCGTGAGATGTTAACCGTAAGCAGTGAATTCAGGCAGGTATATATGGATATAGAACAGGAAATTGAAATAATAAAACGTGGTGCAGTTGATCTGATTAGCGAAAAGGAACTGAGAGATAAGCTAAAAAAGGCAAAATCCGAAAAAAGACCCTTACGGATTAAGCTCGGGCTTGACCCTACTGCCCCAGATCTACATCTTGGTCACACAGTTGTTCTCCAAAAGTTAAAACAATTTCAGGAGCTTGGCCATATAGCAATTTTTCTTATCGGAGATTTTACCGGTATGATTGGAGATCCGACAGGAAGAACTGAGGCAAGACCTGCATTAACTAAAGAAGAGCTTCTTCAAAATGCGGAGACTTATAAAGAGCAGGTTTTCAAAATCCTTGACCCTGACAAGACGGAGATCAGGTTCAACAGCGAATGGATGGAATCTATGACCGCTGCCGACATGATCAGGCTATGTGCTAAGTACACGATGGCACGGATTATGGAACGGGAGGATTTTAAGAACAGATATACAAACAATATACCAATAAGTATACATGAATTCCTGTATCCCCTGGTGCAGGGATATGATTCTGTGGCTTTAAGGGCTGATGTAGAGCTTGGCGGACACGACCAGATTTTTAACCTTTTTGTAGGAAGGGAATTACAGAAGTCCTATGGGCAGGAGTCACAAGTGATTGTAACAGTACCCCTACTTGAGGGCACAGATGGTGTAAACAAGATGAGTAAAAGCTACGGGAACTATATTGGAATAGATGAACCGCCCGATATTATGTTCGGGAAGTTAATGTCTATATCGGATGAGCTAATGCTCAAGTATTATATACTCTTGAGTGACATAAATATTGATGAGTTCAGAGTCTTAAATGAAAATTTAAAAAATGGAAAAGTTCATCCGAGAGATGCAAAAGTAAATTTTGCGAAGGAAATAATAACAAGGTTCCACGGAAGCAGTGAAGCCGAAGCTGCGTATATGAATTTCGAGAAGATACACAGAGAAAAAGAAATACCCGATGATGTTGAGGTTGTAAAATTAAAAAAAGAAAATGATACTATATGGATACCGAAGCTGCTCCTTGATATGGGTATGGTTACATCAACATCAGAAGGAAAACGCATGATCGGACAGGGCGGCGTTGCTGTAACAGATTCCGGAAGTATGATAAAAATAACATCTGAATCAATGACTGTTGATAAGATCGATGGAGAAGTTTTAAAAGTTGGTAAGAGAAAATTTAAAAAAATCGTTTTTGAAGATAATCAATCTTAACTTGACACAAGAGGGTGTTTTATAGTTTACTTAATACCGCACTCCCCGGTAGCTCAATCGGCAGTAGCGTCTGGCTGTTAACCAGTAGGTTGCAGGTTCGAGTCCTGCCCGGGGAGCCATAAATAAATCCCTGCAAAATTATTTGCCGGATTCGAATATTCAGGATCTATGGAAGGAAATTCCCATAGATCTTTTTTTATATTATCATTTCTTATTTTAATTGAAAATACGGGATAATATTATCTGTTGGACAAAAGGCTACTTGCAAGAATCTAATCTTCTTGCATGCCATGCGGTTAACCGATGATAGCCGGGGCGATGTTGTTAATATCTCCGTTTACCTTTACTACTCCTTCCGTTTGTCCTTCTTCTTGGAAATGAAGTGCGTTCGCTTCGGGAGGTATTTTCTGTTTCACGCGGGATTTCTCTATACTCTTTGCCTTCCTCATCCATAGTCATCTTGAGGAGTGCTGTGGCAATATCAAGAGATGTATAGTCTTCTTTTAGAAGCGGTTCAATAAGATGCTCATATTGTTCGAGCCCGCCTTTGTCGAGAATAGTCTTTACTTTTTCAAGGAATGCCAAAGTTTTTACTTCACCCACATCATCAAGCGTTGGTATAGGTCTGCGGAAGATCTTTGTTGAGGCATAAGATTCAATATCTCTAAGCTTGTATATTTCTCTTCCTACTACAAAGGTGAAGGCTTGACCTTTTTTGCCTGCGCGGGCAGTTCTGCCGATACGGTGGACATAATATTCATCATCCTGAGGAATGTCGTAATTAAAAACAGCCTCAATATTCTCGATGTCGATACCTCTTGCTGCAACGTCTGTGGCTACAAGGATCTCCGTATGACTACGTTTAAACCTCTCCATAGCATGTATCCTCTGGGGCTGCGTCATATCGCCGTGGATGCCCTGTACAAGGTAGCCCCTTGCCTCAAGATGCATCACTACCTCATCAACCCTTCTTTTCATATTGCAGAAAACAAGGGAAGATTTAAATCCGTGCATATCGATGATGCGGCACAGAACATCGAGTTTTGCAGACTCTTTTACTTCAATATAGGACTGCTCTACGTTAGGGACAGTCAACTGTCTTGGAACAACCCTGACAAACTCCGGTGATTGCTGATATCTTTTGGTAAGTTCCAGGATAGGTTTGGGCATTGTAGCTGAAAAAAGGAGGGTCTGTCTCTCAGGTGGAATACTCCGGAGAATAGTTTCTACATCGTCAATAAAGCCCATATTCAACATTTCATCAGCTTCATCGAGGACAACTATTTTTACGTCATTAAGTTTTAAAGTACCCCGGTTGATATGATCTATGGTACGGCCAGGAGTGCCGATAACAACGTGAGCCCCGGCTTTGAGGGTTTGTATCTGGCGCTCTATTGGCTGACCACCATATACGGACAATATCACAATGTCTTTTTTGTATTTGAGAACCCTTTTCATTTCTTCTGCAACCTGTATGGCAAGTTCTCTGGTTGGACAGAGAATAATGGCCTGCACTTTCTTCATCTTCGGATTAATAGACTCCAGTATAGGGAGGCCGAATGCAAGTGTCTTCCCTGTTCCTGTTTGTGCCTGTCCAATGATATCTCTCCCTTCGATAATGAAGGGGATTGCCTGTGCCTGAATGGGTGTCATTTCTTCAAAACCAATGTCTTGAATTGCTCTGCGTAATTCTTTCGATAACAAAAGTTCTTCAAACTTTTCTGCTGCCATAATAATTCCTTCTTCTTTTTTAATTTTGGCTGTGAATCAGATTATCCGTATCAGTATTTGGTTGAAAGAGATGAAAAAGCGAATAAATTGACTACACAACGAAAGTATTATAACACTTATCGATAGGCAATGCAAAGGTTATAATTAGATACAGGTAACCTAATCGGTTATAGCGGGTTGTAGCTTGTTGAAGGGAAACGCAACACAAAGGGTATAAGATCAACAGCAGATAATCCGAAGAGTTACCTTTTTTGAAATATTGCTTGCTTGATGGCCTCATCCGCTATATATTAATTAACATATAGCGAAGTAATTTTATAAACCAAAATAAGTTATTATACGGAGGCGATAAATGAAAACAGTAAAAGAAATTCTAAAAGTTAAATCAAAAGATGTCTGGTCTGTTTCTCCGAAAGCGACGGTTTTTGAAGCATTGAAACTTATGGGAGAAAAAGAAATCGGCGCAGTAATGGTAATGGATGATAATAAAAAAGTAGTCGGCATTATCTCAGAGAGGGACTATGCCAGAAAGATTATTCTGAAAGGCAAGACTTCAAGAGAGACTCCTGTGGAAGAAATTATGACCCCAATGTCCAAAATGTTCACTGTGAAGCTTGATAATACTATTGAAGATTGTATGGTAATAATAACCGGCAAGCGTATAAGGCATCTCCCGGTTTTTGATGGTGATAAATTTTTGGGCCTTATTTCTATCGGTGACGTTGTTAAGGGTAAGGTGTCTGAGCAGGAGAAGCTAATAGAACAGTTAAGCGATTATATAACAGGAAAATACGTATAATTTTACCTGTAAGTGTGAAAGGCTTGCCAACACTGTTGTATTGATTACAATAACAAACCAGCGGAAACTACTTTTCAGGAGCAGTTGCACCAGTCGTATCATCCTCCTTTACAGGTTCTACGGACTGACCAAAATCGTCTGGTGGGTAGTTTCTTAATGCAGACCCCATAAAGTTCATCCATATAGGCAGGCAGACCCTTGCACCGCTTTCTCCCTTGCCGAGAGATGTCCTTGTGTCAAACCCTACCCATACGCCTGTCGCTATATGTGGTGAATAACCCATAAAAAGAGCATCATAATAGTTGCTTGTAGTGCCTGTCTTCCCTGCAATAGGATAACCTATCCTTGTTGCCCCCTTTGCTGTTCCGTATTCGACCGGACCTTTCAAAAGCAGGTTCATTTTCTGTGCTATTTCTTCGGGGATAACCCTCTGTTTTTCAATTCCGTTCTCTTCGAGTATATTTCCGTCTTCATCAACTATCTTCCTGATAAAAACAGGTTTTATCCTGTATCCTCCGTTTGCAAATGCGGAAAATCCCTTTACCAGGTCAAGAAGCGTCATATTTGATGAACCCAGTGCAATAGATAGGTTATCCGGGATTTCTGCGTCAATGCCTAGTTCAGCTATAGCTTCCTTAACAGTGCTTATGCCGACTTCTTCAAGAAGCCTGACAGTAGCAGCGTTTTTTGAGTATGCGATAGCGTCCTTTATAGTAATCCGACCTTCATATTTTCCGTCGTAATTTCTGGGTGTCCACGCTCCCCCAAGTCCTGAAGAGTAAGTTTTAGGCTCGTCAATAATTATGGAATCAGGTTCATACCCCTTCTTAAGAGCTGCCAGATAAATAAAGGGCTTGAAGGCGCTCCCGGACTGTACTTTTGCAGAAACAGCCCTGTTATAAGGGCTTTTATCAAAATCACGCCCACCAACCATTGCGAGCACATAACCCGTATTTACGTCCATGCACAGCAATGCCCCTTCAACTTTCAGGCTCCTGACAGGCTGAAAAATATGGTTTTTCTTTTTGTCTGTGCTGCTATATAATACTTTTACAACGTCTCCTGGTTTATATGGAAAAGTATCTATGGTAAGAGTCCCTTTTTCGTGTCCTATAAATACCTGATAGCCATTTTTCATTCTTTCTGAAATCAGAACCGAATATTCCTTGCCCGGCAAAAGTCCGGAAAACTTCAGGTCCCTATCGCTTGCCCGCATAAAGTCGTCCCATTTTCTTCTTCCAAGGCGATAGAGCACAAAATAATCACCTTTGCGCTGCTCATATAGATATAAGCCTCTCTTGACTGCATCTTCTGCATGTTTCTGGGACTGGCCATCTATTGTTGCATATATCTGAAGTTTTTTTCTTGATAGTATGCCTTTTCCAAATTTTTCTTCAACATGTTGAAGGATAAAGTCCTTAAAATAAGTATCTGCAAATACACCGTCATCTTCCTTGATACGAATCTTTTCGTTTAAAATTTCCTTCTTTTTCTTGTTGTCAATCATATTTTTTTCGAACATCTGATCAATTACATATTCCTGCCTTGCCCGTGCATTTCCCGGATGTTTCTTCGGTGTATACCTTGAAGGCGCTTGAACTATTCCGGCCAGAAGAGCTGCTTCTGCTCGGGTAGTCTCCCAGATGTGCTTTCCGAAATAGACCTGGGATGCAGCCTCAACTCCATAAACGCCATGCCCCATATACACATTATTCAGGTAGAGGTTGAGGATTTCTTTTTTTGTCAGGTAGTTTTCCAGCTTATATGCAAGGATGGCCTCTCTCAACTTTCTCAATGCACTTTTTTCAGGGCCAAGAATAAGTGTTTTAATTACCTGCTGAGTAATTGTGCTGCCCCCCTGGACAAGTCTCCCATGTACTATATTTTTCCAGAATGCTCTTGCAATACCTTGAAACTCAATACCACCATGTTTAAAAAATTCTGCATCTTCAGCAGCCAGAAAGGCATCCTTAACATGTTTCGGAATCTTATTGTATGAAACAAATATTCTGTTGTCAGGTACAATAAGGTACACAAGTTGGTCGTTTGAGCCATAGATACTGCTCGCTGGCTTGTTGTACAAATCCTTCAGCATATTTACTGATGGTATATCTTTTATTATATAGATGGTATAGCCTACAACCATGAATAATATAGATAAAATCACAAGTGAAACAAGGTAAAATTGTAATCTTTTCTTCAAAATTATTTCCCCTCGGGCTTCTTACTCCGAAGCTTGCTTCGAATCAGCCGGCTATAAAAACTCAGCGTAAAGCTTACTTAAAATAAAATTTAAATGCCATGCATATTTTAGGGAAGTTTTAGCTGACGATAAGAAACCGTTGAACGGTTTTTATCTAGTAATTGTACATGTTACAATAGCCTTTGCAATCAGTTGTCCTTCAGTATTTTTTACATCAACATCAGACACTGCAATTTTCCTCCCTCTGTGGACAACCTTAGCTTCAGCATATATCTCCGGATTTTTTGCCGGCAAGAGAAAATTTATCTTCATCTCAAGGGTAAGGGCCTTTTCGCCTTCCCGCAGGGTAGTCATCACTGCATTGATGCCTGACGAATCTGCAAGACTTGCAATAACCCCTCCGTGAAAATATCCGAAAGGGTGAGAAAGGCAGTCCTTATATTTCAGGACAAGTTTTGCAAATCCATCTCCGGCCTCAACAATTTCGATGCCTATGTGCTGATAATAAGGCGTATTTTTTGCCAACTCGAATAGTGCATGTTCATACATAATTATCGTATAAAGATTTATACTAATGTTGACATCTTATCAAGATATTTATTTCAAAAACCGGCTATCATTTTCCCATGCTTTCAATTATACTCTCTGTTGTGAAGGTTCTGCTTATCCAGCCTCCTATTGATGATTTTTATCACACAAAGATAAGGACATATCCTTTGCAGCTTCTGTATCTTGCTACAAAGATAAAAGATATTTGTGACGTATCCATCATTGATTTCAGGACAAATATGAAATCAATGATAATATCGGAAAACCCTTTCCCTGAACTGGAAAACTATTACAAGGACGGTATTCATACGCCTTTTTCCATGTTTAGTAGATACTACCGTTTCGGAGCCGGCACGGGCGAGATAAAAAAGGCTATCTCTGATAGTAAACCAGATGTTATTGCCGTATCATCTCTGTTTTCAACATATGCAGCAGAGGCTCAAGAGGTTGCAGGGCTTGCTAAAGAAGTAAGCAGAGAGATTATAACCATAATGGGAGGGACACATCCTACAGTTTTACCGGAGCTTGTACTGAATGATCCGGATATAGATTATATTGTCAGAGGAGAAGGTGAAACGCCCCTGTTCCAGTTGATTCATTTTTTGCAAACAGGCCGGAAAGACAAGGTTGACGAAATCCCGGGGATTTGTTTTGTAAAAAAGGATAATAGCAGGCATATTTCGAATATAAATATTGAAAGCAGCATTGATTTGATCCCTGAGAGGCGGTTTTTACGTGCGGAAGACTACAGGATTGGCAAAAAAAACTACACTTTCTTCCTGACTTCGAGAGGTTGTCCCTTCCATTGTTCATTCTGCGGTAAACCGCCCGTTCCATACAGAAAAAGAAGCATTGAGAGCATTGAAAAAGAGATTGAAGACTGCATTAGTCTGGATATTCAAGCTATTGATTTTGAAGACGATATGCTTACATATGACACAAAATTCTTTAATCGTGTTTTAGGTATGTTGCAAGGGCAGGGTATTACCCTCTCTGCCATGAATGGAATTTATGCTGAAACGTTGAATGAAGACACGCTTGATAGAATGTACGATGCAGGGTTCAGAAGACTCAACTTTTCCCTGGTAGACATAAGCTCATCGGTTATCAGGAGACAAAAAAGACATTTGCCGTCAAATTTCCTGAAGCTTTTACCCTACCTCGAATATTCTCAGTTTCTTGTTGAAGTCCATTTCATTATAGGGCTGCCGGAACAAAGACCTGAAGATGTGATTGAAACGCTTGTCTTTCTTATGGGTAAAAGGCTGCTCCCAGGACCGAGCATGTTTTACCTTGCACCTGGTAGTCCCATGTTCGACAAAAATTTGAACAATAATCCGGAAGAACGCCTGAAATCAATGAGATCAAGCGCTATGACCGAAGTAAACCCGTTGTTCCCAAGAAATGCTGTTCATACATTTATGAAACTCACGAGGTTTATAAATTTTGTAAAGAACTGTCTCGATAAAGAGAGTTCTCTGAAGAAGTTAAGCGATCTCCCGGTTTTACTTGATGCCGGAAAGGGAAACACTGAAAGGCACATTTTTAATACGCTTTTATTCGAAAAAAGATTGATCCATTATGATATGAGAAAAAAATCTTTTGTCGATGAGCAGCAGGACAAAGAACTAATCAGCGCATTTTTCAGGAAAGCTGACAATGCTGTAATAAAGGGTTTTAAAACAACTAACTCACTGATTGTTGATGTATAATAATGCCTCAAGGGTGTTTCTGCAACCCATTGACAAGATTAAAGCGCATTACTATACTGTGAACACAGCCGGAAAAAAGACTGTTAAAAAATCCTAAAAAAGGAGCGAGATTATGGGAAATGCTGAGGGAACAGGAAGCAAAAAAATTTCTATTCTTGGCTTTGCGGGAAGTCTTAGAAAAGGTTCTTTTAACAAGGCGATCTTGAGAGCAGCGGTTGAACTTCTCCCTGAAGAGGCTGAGCTTGATATTTTTGATCTCGAAGGCATACCACCCTTCAATCAGGACCTTGAAAGTCAGATGCCGGAGCGGGTAAAGGAATTTAAGCAGAAGATCAGGGCGGCTGATGCAATTTTAATCGCTACGCCGGAATATAACTATTCCGTACCAGGTGTGCTTAAAAATGCAATTGACTGGGCGTCACGCCCTTACGGAGATAACGTATTCTCTGGTAAACCTCTGGCGCTTATGGGTGCTTCCATAGGAATGCTCGGAACTGCAAGGGCACAGTATCACCTCCGGCAGACGCTTGTCTTCCTCAATGTCTACCCGTTAAACCAGCCGGAAATAATGATTCCCTTTGTTGAACAAAAAATTGATGAGAATGGGAATCTGGCAGACGAAAAAACAAGAAGCAAAATAAAGGAATTGATTGAAAGTTTGATTAGCTGGACCAAAAGGCTGAATTTGAAATGATGTTAAGTCATGTTCAAAAGCAAGATCTGCTATTTCGGGTACTTCACAAAACGGCGGTGAATAATAATGAATTCTGTTTTTAACGTGCCCATCGATGAGCGGTATTTCGAGGATTATGTACCTGGCGCAATGTATGAATTTGGATCTATAGTGGTGACTGAAGAGGAAATCATTGAATTTGCGAAACGATATGACCCACAGACCTTCCATGTTGATCCGATTGCTGCCCGAAAGACCGGATTCGGCAGCCTTATCGCAAGCGGATGGCATACGGCAGCACTGGCAATGAGACTGCTTGTCGACAACTATATTTCACATGTTGCGAGCCTTGGTTCACCCGGTGCTGATGAATTGCGCTGGCCCAAACCGGTACGGCCAGGCGATGAGCTTTCTATACGAGTAAGGGTTCTGGAAGCAAGACGCTCCAAATCAAAGCCTGATCGGGGAGTTGTCCGGTCATTCGTGGAAGTGTTGAATCAGAATCACGAGGTAGTGATGACCCGAACAGCGGTAGGGATCACACGCTGCCGTAACAGGGTTTGACATCGGCCGCTGCTTTATAGTGCCTTACCGGAGATATCAATAGTCACATATTGATAGTGTTTGAAAGCTGCTAACATGTATGCATCGGGTGATCTCTATTGCTATGAGAGCTGTAGCAGGGGAGACCAGGAACGAGTCAAATTCAGGATGTTTACCGAGAAATACCATTGCAAGTTCCTTCCATATCTTGCCTCTCCTAATTGGTTTTGCGGTTCCGATAACGGTTATTACTTCTGTTTCAAGCAGCTTTTGTTGAGATTGAATGCGGTTATCTATAAGCAGCGCAACGTGGTTAGAATGAAGAATGTTTCTATATTTGCTTGTTTTCTTTGACGTTGTAAAAATAATATTTTTTAAATCCGGTGATAGTGCATAAGCAACAAGGGAAGTGTAAGGTTTTCCGTTGTCGCTGGTAGCAAGAACCCCAAAATGTTCTTCTTTATCCAGGACTCTCAATCTCTCCGGTACGAATACGTTTCCTTTATTTGCCGCCACAGGTATTTGTTCATCCTGAATGACCGTATTTCGACTTTTCCTTTCTGTTTTCCTACTCATAACCCTCCTCCCCGATCAATGTATTCCTTGATGTTGAACTTTGATTTGCAACCATTATAACTCATGTAACGAATTTTTCCAAAAATAACTCTTTCATTCCATGCCCTATCGTGGACTCCACCGATGCTCCAGGCGATACCGGCATATCCGTTAGGGTCTCTGCCGTCAAGTTCGTATTTGTCGTTGAGATATATAGCTACACTCATGGCCTCTTCCGGGGAATTTGTCCACTCAAGTATCTTTTTTGCCCAGTACATTCTCATATAGCCATGCATCTTGCCGCATTTTACCATTTCTTTCTGGGCGGCATTCCAAAGTTTGTCGTGTGTTGCCGCATCTTCCAATACTTCCCTGGAATAAATATAGGATCTCATGTCCTGTCTGTGCATATTCAGTGTCTTCTGCGCCCACCCGGGGAAACCCTCGAAACGGTCATAATTATGGTTATAAAAACAATAGTTGTCTGATAGTTCCCTGCGAACTATAAGTTCCTCAAGAAAGGCATTTTTCGAAAGAACCGGAACGCAGCTTTTTTCAACCTCAAGGACAACGCGCTGCGCTGAAAGCTGACCGAAGTGAAGGTAGGGAGAAAGACCGGATTGGCCATGCCTTGAAGGGTTGTTTCTTCCTGTTTCATAGCCTTCGAGTTTTTCTTCAATGAATCTTTCCAGTGCTTTGTGTGCATGGTGTTCTCCGGGAGCAATCCAGTCAGCATCCTTTACACTTCTATTGATCTTAAGTGAATTCAAAATTACGTCCCATTCAATGGGAGGCGTTACTTTCATCCATGTAAAAGGATGCTTTTGTATAAAAGGAAAAGCGTCCATAAAAAGAGGTAAGGCTCTCTGAATTTTTTTTCTGATCGTGTAAGCCCCATACTCTGCCTTTTGTGATACTATAGTGCAGGGCACAATATTATGAGCATCCACCTCAAAAAAGGGGATCTTTATGTTTTGTGCGACTTTATTCTTCCATCCCCTTTTTATTCTAAGCGGATCAAAATCGGTTACGAGGGCAGAAACCTTCTGATCGTTTACAAACTTTAGGATGGCGGTTCCAGGGTCTCCGGTTAATAGAAAAAAAGGGACATTGAGTTCTTTCAGTCTCCACTGGAGTTCTTTCAATCCTGTCAGCAAAAAGTTATACTGGCGCAGTGCTGCATCGAGAAAACCGGGTGCGATGCAGAAAACCACCGCAAGAGGCGCATTTTTTCTAAGCGCCAGTTCCTGTGAATAGATGAGCGCCCAGTTGTCTTCTATTCTTTGATCGCGGCTCATCCAGTAGACAATGGAACCGCTATTGTCGGGCCCTTCCTTGATAGTTGATATTCTATCCCTTAGCATATCCCAATGTCAGTTTTTCGAATCATAATCAGTTTACGTCCTTCATAGATGCCCGCGGTTAAGAAAGCCTTTAAATTGATAAACCTATGTCTCTCAAGAATACTACAAAAAAACTTTCAGGGGCACATAATAGAAGACAAAAAATATTCCATGAAGCAAAAGCTGTTCAAGCCATGTAAGCGGCCCCGATTTATTTCCGAGAAATCCTTCACCTGCAATGGGCAGGGCGATAAAAAGCATAGACAGCCAGAGCATCAGGATATAGAGGCAGACAAGCCCGAAAGAAAGGCTGTTAAAACCAAACAGCTTCGATGCAAAGACGTAAGCAGCGCCGAAGACACCGCTTGTCATGAGGTGTATAAAAAGACCTGCCGTATAAAGAAGAAGAGGGTTGTCTTTAAGTCTGAGCGTTCGGAACAGGAAGGAACCATCGACAATAATCATGCTGGACTTGAAGATATGAAGACGAAAAAGAATATCAGAAGTTAAACCCATAATAATCCCGGAAATTGCTCCTGAGATAAAACCTGTCAATACTTGATGCATATCTTCTCCTTTCTATTGTATGGAAATCATTGCCGGCGGCATAAAAACAGTGAAATGGCCATAAGGAGCAATGAGTATACTGTTTGGGGTTTCCAGCTCATTGTTTATGATAAGCCCTGAATTGACCAGTATAGGACACTGTATTGATATAAGCCTTCCGTTTGAAGGTTTAATCGCCGAGTGATTTACCTCAAAGCGGATAAGTTTTTCTGATCTTCCATAGAAACCTACGGCAGGACATGTGAGAAACCTGGCTGCCTCTTCGAGATTTTGAAAAGGGGCAGGATCTAAAGGGTTAAAATCTTCTTTTAATTCTATGTTGAAATGCTCCTCCCAATTGCCCTCAACGTGATATTGATAAAGATGATCATTCTTGTACCGGACATCAAGACACATGGAGATAGAATTCCAGGGTATTTTCAAAAGTCCCGTTACGAAGGAAACAAATGGTGAGGTAATGCCGCTCTTAATAAAGAAAACTGCAGGCATCCCGCTTACAGGGTCAATCACATAAGCACGTATGTTTGCCTGATTATATGAAAAATGAAGAAACGGGAAAAAAGATGAAACGACATTTTTACTCCGAAAAATGACAATTGAGATGATTGTTTGACCTTCATGTGTTAAAGCAAAATGCATATGAGCAGGAATGGCGGGTTGCAACCTTTTTTCAGGTATGAGCCAGGAAAGGTATAGAATATCATGAATGTCCATCTGAACGGCAAATGAAGGGAAAATGCTCATATAATCATTTTTATTATATCGGACATTGTTATAAAATGATATTGCAAAAGTATATTTTGTGAAAGGAGAGATATGAAGATCTTCCTAACCGGCGGAACCGGTTTTCTGGGGCAATACCTCTGCAGGGTATTTATTGGAAAGGGGCATAAAGTAACAATGCTTGTCCGTAAACCGGTTGCGAATAATTACTTTAATCAGGGTATTAGTATCATCAGCGGCGACCCATTAGCTGAAGGAGACTGGCAGAGGCAGATTGCCGGTCACGAAGCAGTTGTTAATCTAACCGGGGCTTCTATCTTTCAAAGATGGACAAAGAGCGTTAAGAAGGAGATTCTTGAAACAAGGATTATTTCTACTTCTCGCATTGTTGATGCAATGAAAAAGTCAAGGGCAAAGGGAGTAACTCTTTTTAATGCTTCAGGCGCAGGCTATTATGGCCCTTGCGGTGAACCTGCTATTAATGAAAGCGTTAAATCCGGCAATACCTTTCTTGCAAGGGTTGCTTCAGCTTGGGAACAGACAGCTTTAAAGGCAGA
Organism: Pseudomonadota bacterium; assembly: GCA_026388275.1. NCBI lineage: Bacteria > Pseudomonadati > Pseudomonadota > Pseudomonadota bacterium. Next base: position 3,864 of record JAPLKB010000029.1, on the reverse strand, counting down.
GGATGACGGTGTAAGGGTTATACTGTGCAGGTTCGGTATTGTCCTCGGCAGACACGGCGGTGCATTCCCAAGATTGATGGTGCTTGCCCGCTTTCATGCCTGTACTCCCTGGGGAAGCGGTGAACAATGGTTTTCCTGGATTCATGAAAGGGATGTGGCGGGAATATTTGAATTTCTTCTTGAGCACAATGATATCAGAGGTCCTGTCAATTTTACTTCTCCACTGCCAGTTAAAAACCGTGAAATGGCAAACATTCTTAACGGTATACTAAAAATGAATCCACTTTTACCTGTAATGCCTGCCTGGTTTTTGCGAAGCATACTTGGAGAATTCTCACAGGTTTTCCTTGACGGACAAAGGGTCCTGCCTGATGTGCTTACAAAGCAAGGTTTTGTCTTTAAGCTCCCTGTTCTCAGAGATGCTGCGGCAGATTTGCTGCAATATGAAAAAAATAAGGCATAAAAAACATGTTTTAAAAATCTTAAATTATGCTAATCTTAAATTATGATATATGATCTGATCAGGAAGAACAGAAGCTACCGCCGTTTTTACCAGGAAAGGGCAATTACCGAAGAACAACTTAAAAACCTTGTTGAACTTGCCCGTCTTTCCCCTTCAACCGCTAATATCCAACCCTTAAAATTTATCCTCTCATGGACGCCGGAAAAAAACGGCTTAATATTCTCATGTCTTACCTGGGCTGCCTATCTTAAAGACTGGGACGGTACCGTAGAAGGCGAAAGGCCGGCTGGTTATATAACAATCCTCGGCGATAAGGATATTATGGCAAATTTCAGTTGTAATCATGGAATTGCAGCACAGAGCATTATGTTAGGGGCAGTAGAGTCTGGTTTTGGCGGATGTATCATAGCTTCAATAAATAGAGAAAGATTAAGGGCTGAGCTGAAAATACCTGATAAATATGAGATATTGCTCGTAATAACCCTTGGTGTTCCCAAAGAACCTGTTGAAATCGACGAAGCAAAAGAGGGGGATATAAAATACTGGCGGGACGAAAAAAATGTGCATCATGTCCCGAAACGCCCTTTGTCGGAGATTATTCTCGACCTATAGTAAAACTCAGGAGCAATGTGAAAGATACAGATTTGATTCCCACGGTATCCACAATTATGACTTAAAAAAGAACAGATTTAGTTTTGAATTGATAAAATATTTCGAAGAGCACTAAGTTAAGGGTACTGCCGGGTTAAATTAATCTATAAAGCAGGGGGCAGTACCCTTAAAAAATTATTTCTTCTTCAATAAATCCTTGCTTTCACCGAAAGGATATACAGGAAATGTCTCAAAAAACATGATGTCTATCCAATCGGCCCTGCTTTGAATCAAACCTTTTTCGTCGGTGTCCACAACATTAATTGTCCTGCAACCCTGGAGATCAATAAACTCGCATATCACTTTGACACCCTTTGGCCATTTCCATTTTGCCCTTCTTTTCTCTACTTCTTTTTCGTTTTCCGGAGTCCATGTACAGATATTCATGATATACATTTTAGTCCCCCTTTTTATGAATTTTCTTCCTTAAATAAGTATAGCAAAGAATTTTCAAATTTGAACAAGCAATTTTAACTATTTCAAATAAAAATGCTCAAACAATGTCTCGATTGTCACAAGCATAAAAAAACATAGAAGAGTGGACATGACAAAATAGTAATCTTTATTTAGAGCTGACGATGCCTTAAGTTTTGCAGATATTTTAATTTTGAAAAACAGGTTGATTGCGGATGAATTCTACTTCAAAGTGTACTATATTAGATAATATATAGGACATGACGGGTTTTTCTGGCAGAGTGAAGTACGAGAAACACTCATAAAGGAAAGGAGCCCATCATGCCTTACAATCATTTAGCATATGTGTTAAGTACGGGTAACGGACAGCCCTGTATGGGACAGACCTGTGCTGCGTATCACAACAACAGGCCTGTCCCCATATAAATCATTCTATTAATTCAGTTTGCTTTATCTCTACCAACCGCGTTCTTCCCATGGTTTGTATTTAAGGTTAAAATCCTGTGCAATCAGTTTATAGGCATTGTAGCTCTGGCCGCGTCCGATGCCGTGGGCAGGGTGCATACACATACCCGTCATGTAATAGTTCTTGATGGGCGTACGCTGGCTCGAAAGCTCAGGCATGGGCCTGTTTCTTCCTGAACATTCATAATGGGCGTCAAGACCACCCCAACCGCCCTGAGGCATACAGGGATTCCTGTTGACAACGTCATCCGGGGTTGCGATCCAGGCGGCTATGAAGTTTTCTTCATTGACATTCGGAGCGTACTTTCCCCATTCCTTGACAAACTTCATTTCTATTTCTTTTTTCATCCGCAGCCACTCACGCTCACTGAAATTTCTCCACGGACAGGTAAATTCCTCCACCAACGCGGCGAACCGTCCTTCAGGAGCACGGGTCTTATCCCACTGGACATCAGGGGCAACCAGGAGATAGAGCTGGTTGGCAATGCCTGTTGCCCATCTTTCCTTCTGGTATCGGCCGGAGAGAAAGTACTCGGGATCTGCGGGACCGAAGTAGAGTCTGGGAACAAAACCAAGCTGTTCATTCTGCGGGTATTTTGGTGCTTCCATAAGAGCCACATTTCCCCAGAAGAGCTGGGTTCTCTCATAACCCTTGTCATCATAGAGGGAATCTGGTTTTTCTTTCAGTCTCTGGCCTTTTGCCCAGATCTCCGGCGGCCAGTTTTCTTTGCCGGCTGCATCTATAGTCAGCTCCGTATTCAGGTCGCTCACGACGATGTCGGCAAGTATTCTTTCACCGCTGGTAAGCTCGATCCCGTAGGCTTTTTTATTGTCTACAAGGACCCTCTTTACTTCATTAAGAACAAAGAACTCTCCTCCATATTTTTCAAAAGCCCTGAGCAGAGCATGTGTAATGCTGTGGGTACCTCCGGTAACAATTGCTGCGGAGTCCATGGACAGGATCAGGCCCAGGGCATGGATATGCCAGTAGGGACCAGGTCTATCCTGAGGGAAGAACCCGGTGGACGTCTGGATGGCCCTCATATAGAAGGTCTGCATCTCAGGGCTCTTGAACAGATGGGTAGCGATATAACCTACTGTTCCGAAGGCGATATCCGGGTCAATGCCGTCCTTCGTATCGTAGGCCAGAGCTTCTAAGGGATCTGGTCCTTCAGGCCATTCGGAAGTACCACTGAAGCGGTAATGGTGCCATGCATCTCTCCACTTGGCCTTGTATCTCCTGATGATTTCTTCAACAGTGTTGGCGTCATCCTGGTTGATCTTGGCAATCTCATTAATGGTGTACTGGGCCGCCGCCGAAGAAAATTCACACCTGCCCGTAAACTGATCAACAACCGGGAATATCGTCTTACCCAGGATGTAATTGCCGTCAGGATAAATCCATGCCTCATTGTTTTCAGGGAAGAGATAAACGAGTCCATGATCTCTCAGATCGAAATCCTGATAAGCCGGGTTTGTATAAAATCTGGTAAAATGCGCGCATACATTCTGAATGAAACCGGGTACCGGAAGTTCTTCGCCGCAGGCACCGCCGCCCATTTCGTGCCACCTCTCAAACATCGCCGTCTTTAAACCGGCCCTTGCCAAATAGCAGGCTATGATTGTGGCGTGATGCCCGCCGCCTACTATAACCGCATCGTATTTTTTATCTGCCATAATAACCTCCTTATTTTTATATCTTCATTAAATTTATTTTTTCATTAAATGATTCCATTTTATTCCCGTTGCTAAAATAACCCTAAATCCCTTGCTTCTTTGACGCCCCGTGGTTCAGGCCACCATTTTTTAATCTTCAGGTCTTCAGCAATTTTTTCTGCTGCATTAAAGCCGGGACCGTAGGTAATCATACC